>JALYUS010000020.1 GCA_030853625.1 Chloroflexota bacterium | reverse complement strand
CGGGATGAGGCGCGCGGTGTCGCGGCGGTAGAAATAGGCGTAGGTCCAGTCGAGGGCGACGCCGAGTTTGCCGCGAAAGGCGCTGATCTTCGCGAGATGAATCGCGCGCCACGCGAGCCAGCCGAGCAGGCCGTCCATCGCCACGGAACCGAACTGCGCCGCGCCGTCGTTGCGACCGAGCGAGACGGCGCTGCCGAGCGGCCGGAGATGGAAGGGCGCGGACGCCTCGCCCATGATCGTTGCCGCGATGTTCTCTGCCGCCATCTTGCCTTGCTGGTTCGCGACCCAGGCGAGCATCGGTGCGAGATCGTGCGTGTCGGGCCGCGTGTATGCCGCGTTATCGCCGATGGCGTAGACCTCCGGGTGATCCGGTAATCGCAAGTGGTCATCCACGGTGAGCGTGCCGCCCTTGTTGTGCGCGCTCGCCAGCCCTGCCGCGATGTCGTTCGCGCGCACGCCCGTCGCCCAGATCGGTGTCGCGGTTCGGATCGTCTCGCCTGTGTCGGTCTTCACGTAGTCCGCGCCGATCTCGCTTGCCTTTGTATTGAGGATGACCTCGACGCCCTGTGTGTGCAGACGGTCGAGCGCCGCCGCACCGAGTTTCTTCGCCATCGTGGTAATGGGGCGATCTTCAGACTCGATCATCACGAGACGGACGGCAGCGAAATCAATACGTGGATACTGCGGCGGTAGCACGTCGTAGAGAAGGTCCGCGAGCGATGCCGTCAGTTCCGTCCCGGTCGCGCCGCCACCGACGACGACAAAGGTGAGCAACGTGCGCCGCTCGTCGCCATCGGGCAGCGTGGCGGCGCGCTCGAACGCGCCAATCACGCGGTCGCGAATCGCCAGCGCCTCGGGAATCGTCTTCATTGGCAGCGCGTGCTGCTCGGCGGATGATTCGTGAAAGAAGTTTGTCGTGCTGCCGAGCGCGACGATCAGGTAATCGTAGGGGAGTGTGCCGTTGTCCAGATGAACCATGCGCGCATCGAGGTCTACGGACTGCACGACACTTTGTCGGAAGGTGATGCCATCTCCCTGCACGATCTCCCGTACCGGCTGCGCGGTGTCCCACGGGTCCACACCGCAGGCGGCGATCTGGTAGAGGAGGGGGGTAAAGAGGTGATAGTTCGTGCGATCCACGAGCGTGATCGTCACCTGCCCCGGCGCCAACCGCTCGACGAGTGTGCGCGCCGCCGTCAGGCCACCGAAGCCCGCGCCGAGAATCACGATGCGTGGTGACCCGTCGGGCGGCTCCGGCGGCGTGCGATGCGCCACCCGCTCCCGCAGCGCGAGCGCCGCCCCGACGCCCACCGCCCCAAGCCCGCCGAGCGCGCCCCACCGTGCGATCGTGTTACCCATGAGCCATTACTCCTCTGTAAAGTACTGAGTAGGGTTCAATCCCTTCTCAGCACTCAGCACTCAGTACTCAATGACGACATGCAGATCGCCCTTTGTGTGCAGGACGGCGACGAGGGTCGTCCCGCTGGAGCGTTCGTAGCGCAGGTCCACCTCTCCTTTGCCGACTCGGAGGCCACGGACGACGACCCAGTCGAGCCAATCCGGCAGGGTGGGGCGGACGATTTTTAGATGGCCGGCGAAGGCGTCCGGTGTGAAACCGAGCACGGATTGCAGCATGAAGGGGATGCTCGCCGCCGCCCATGCCTGCGGGCTGCACGCGACGGGGTAGCGGACGGGGACGCGGTATTGATCCTGCCCGAAGCCGGCGAACAGTTCCGGCAAGCGGTAGAGATCGAAGTGCGTCGCGGCCTGATAGATGCCGGTGAATACCTTGAGCGCGTCACTGTCGAAACCATAGGCGCGCAGCCCGGCGAGGATCAGCGCGTTGTCGTGCGGCCAGATCGCGCCGACCTGGTAATCGAAGGGATTGTATGCCGCCGCCGCATGCGAGAGTGTGCGGATGCCCCAGCCGGCGAAGAGTTTGTTTGGGTCCATCAGCGTATCGCGCACGCAGGCCGCCCGGTCATCGTCCACGATGCCGCCCCAGAGCGCCTG
>JALYUS010000019.1 GCA_030853625.1 Chloroflexota bacterium | reverse complement strand
TCCGGCGAATGCCAGTTGCAGGACGCGACCTACGAATACGGCGTCGCGGAGAATCCCTTCCATCGCCCGAAGATGGTGCGCGAGGTCGAGCATTTCTCCGACTTGATTGACTTCAAGCATGATCGCTGCGTGCAATGCTCGCAATGTATCCGCACCTGCGAGGAAGTGATCGGCGCGTCGGCGATCACGATGGCCAATCGTGGCCTCGAAAGCACGATCATTCCCGCCTTCGGCAACTCACTCTACGACACGGACTGTACCCATTGCGGTATGTGCGTGCAAGTCTGCCCGGTCGGCGCGCTCACGGACCGCGAATACGGCGAACATCCGTGGGAGATGCAGACAGTTCGCTCGATCTGCGGCTTCTGCCCGGTCGGCTGCTCGCTCGATGTCCAGACGCGCGAGGGCGACATCAAGCGCGCGCAAGGCTCGGCGCGTGAGTACGGCGTCAACCGCTCCTATACCTGCGTGCAGGGGCGGTGGGGATACGACACGGTCACAAGCCCGGCGCGCCTCGAAACGCCGCTGATCCGCACCGGCGAGACGTTCCGCGAAGCGACGTGGGAAGAGGCGCTGACGCTCGTCGCCGATCGCCTCGCCGCCTATCGGGAGGGTTCGTTTGCCGCCGTGTCAGCACCAACGCTCACCAACGAAGATGCTTTCGTCCTCGCGCAGTTCACGCGGGACGTGATGGCATCCCCGCATGTGGATGTCGCCGGGCGCGAGCAGCACGCCGCCGGCGACCGGGCGATGCTCGCCGCCCTGGGCGAGACGGGCGTGACGAACAGTAAAGCGGAACTGATTGACGCGAAGATGTTCCTGCTCGTTGGCACGAATATGCCGGAGACGCATCCGGTGCTGTCGTACGATCTGCACATCGCCGTCCGCACACGGGACGCGCGGATGGTGATGATCTGCTCGGAGTGGAATAACCTCTGCGAGGTGGCAACGGTCTGGTTGCAGGTGCATCCCGGCACGGAAACCGCCGCGCTGCTCGCGATGGCGAACGTCATCACCCGCGAGAACCTCCATGCTGGCCCCTTTGTCAATGAGCGCGCCGAAGGCTACGATGAGTGGCTCGCCAGCGTGCGCGAGATGACCCCGGAACGCGCGGCGGAGCGATGCGGCGTGCCGGTCGCAGACCTTGAGCGCGCGGCGCGGCTCTACGCGAAGGGTGGCTACGTCCGCAACCCGCCGCCGGAGTCCGGCCTCTATCCCCCATCAGTGGCTTTCTTCGGCGCTGGCATCACGAGCCTCGCGAACGGCGAGGACGCGGCGGCGGCCGTCATTAATCTTGCGCTCCTGACCGGCAACGTTGGGCGCGCCGGGGGCGGAGTCTGGCCGTTGCGGGATGGGACGAATCATCAAGGCGTGCTCGATCTGCATTGCCTCCCCGCTGCGGGCGGCGCCGGTTTGAGCGAGATGCCCGCTGCCATTGAGTCCGGTGCGATTCGCGCCGCGCTCGTCTCCGGCTTCGATCCGGCGGGCGCTTCCGACGAGCGCGGCGCGGCATACGCGGCACAGGCGCTCGACCGGCTCGATTTCCTCGTCGTGCATAGCCTCTTCATGACGGAGACAGCGCGGCGCGCCGATGTCATTCTTCCGGCGACGACGTGGACGGAAGTGTCGGGGACGCTGACAAATGTTGATCGCCATGTGCAACTCCTTCGCCCGGCAATCGTGCCGCTCGGTGGCAGCCGGTCGCTCTGGGATGCCCTCAATGATCTTGCCGGGTTGATGGGTGCGGACCTCGGCTACGGGAACGCCGCCGATGTCTTCGACGCGATTGCGGCAAATGTCCCGGCCTATGCGGGGTTGTCGCATCAACGCCTCGACTGGGATGGCGGCGTGCAGTGGCCGGTGTATTCGGCGGATGATGTCGGGACGCCGATGCTCTTCGTGGATCGTTTCTCGACCGCGACGGGCAAGGCGCGTATGCGGGCCATCACCCTGCCGCCACTCAGCGAAGTTGCCGCTGCCGCGCCGTTCGGCCTTATCCTGACGACGAACCGTGGGCCGGACGCGCATGGGCGGCTGACGGAGACCTTCCCGTCGGTGGACCTGAGCCGCATCCAGCCCACGAGCGATCTCGTTGTCCACCCGGAGGACGCCCGCCGCCGGGGCATCGTCACCGGCGATCAGGTGCGCGTGCTTTCCACATACGGTGACATGACGGTCACGGCGCTGGTGAGCGAACAGACGCAGCGCGGCCTCGTCCATCTCGATTTCGACCTCGAGGCGGTTGTTCATACCGGCTCACCCACGCCGTCATTGGACCGCCCGTGGCGGATTGGTGAATTGAAAGTGTGCGCGGTGGAAGTGCTGCCGACGGCACAAGCGCGGCCGGAGATGGTCGCGGCGGGAGGCGACTGAACAATGACGTTCGCGGTTGTCAATGTTCTCAGCAGTCAGCCGGGCTGGCTCACGGCGATCACCGTCGTCGTGCTGCTCTTTATCGCGCTGACGATGATGGCGTATATGACTTATTACGAGCGCAAGGTGATCGCGTTCATGCAAGACCGGCTCGGCCCGACGCGCACCGGCCCGCGCGGCCTCCTGCAACCTGCCGCCGACGGCCTGAAACTGCTCTTCAAGGAAGACATCATCCCAAGCGGCGCGGATCGTTGGGTCTTCTTTTTCGCGCCGATCGTCGTCTTCGTCACCGCGCTAACCGCGTTCATGATTATTCCGCTCGGTGGCACGGCGTACGTGCCATTCACATCGAAGCATGTCAACTTTTTCCTGACCGACCTCAATGTCGGCCTGCTCCTGATTCTCGCGCTCGGCGGCATCGGTGTGTACGGGATCATTCTCGGCGGGTATGCATCGGCCAACCGCTACTCGCTGATCGGCGGCTTGCGGTCCGCCGCGCAGGTCATTTCCTATGAACTGACGCTCGGCCTGGCGCTCGTCGGCGTGATGCTGCTCAC
>JALYUS010000831.1 GCA_030853625.1 Chloroflexota bacterium | reverse complement strand
TCGTTTGATGCTACCGCGTTCAGAATCGCCGCACGTCCCGGCGATATTCGCGAACGCCGCGTGATGGGCCACCGAGGATGATACCGAGCAGCCACGTCACGAAGAAAGCGATCAGCGCCCAGACAATAATCGCCACGATCGTGCTCACTTCGAGGACATTGCTGCCCGAGACGCTATCCGAGAAGATGCCCCGGAACGGCGCGACAAAGGCCGCCGTCGCGTTGTAGATGAAACTGACGAAACCGCTGGCCGTGTTCGCTCCCGTCGCTTTGAGGATAAAGCGGGCGACCAACCCGACGAGCAGCAACCCGGTGAGGAACCAGATAATCCGCGTCGCGAGGTCGAGCGCGGAGAAACGCCCCGCCGCTTCGTCTTCCACGACGCGGTCGCTCACGACCTCATCGCGCACTGGCGCCGCGACATATGGCTGCTCAACGACCCGTTCCCGCACAACCTCGTTACGGAGCGGCGCCGTCTCCGCATAGGGCGCGGGATCGCCGTACGCCACTGGCTGTCCGTAGGCGACCGGCTCACCGGTGCCTTGTTCTACGGAGACCGCGCGCCGCTCCACCGGCACTCCGGCGGCATCGCGATACACTTCGTGACTTTCTTCTCTCTGGTACGTCATGCTGTCGCTCCTTCTCGGTGGGTGGCTGCATTCCTGCTACACGCACCAATTATTTCCGCCCCGTATTGCACAAACGCAAGCGGCGTGCCAGCAGGCAGCACAGCAGCGAAAAGAAGCGGCAGGCTGAAGCCCGCCGCCGCCGATCACTCGTGAAACCGGGGGGAATCGCTACGCACCATCCGCGACGCCGAGATACTGCCACGCGGTCGCGATGGCGACCTGCGTATACATGATGATCGAGTTCAGGTCCTGCGATTCATCATTATTATGCGCGCCCGACTTTGACTTGTCCGCCTGCGGGTGGCCGGGCGTGTAGCCGTACGCATGCACGCCGAGCGGCCGGAGAAGGCGGCTGTCCGTGAAGCCAACGGTTAGCGAGGGGATAAAGGCGACCTTGTCGTAGCCGTTGCGCCGCAGCACGATGCGCGTCGCCTCCTGCATCGCTTCGACGCAGGGGTCATCCTGCGGCGAGGCGGAAGAGATCGCCGTCGTGCGCACCTCGAAGGCCACGAAGCCCAGGCCATCCAGAATATGATTGAACTCGCCCCGGATATATTCGGCGTCCTGCCACGGGAGCGTGCGAATGTCGCAGGTGATGTGGCACCGCTCCGCGATACTGTTCGACTTGACGCCCGCCTGAATCATCGAGACGCCGATTGTCATACGAGAGAGCGCCTTTAAAGTAGAGGCGAGCGACGGCTCCCGCTCGCCGACCCGCGCGATGATCCGCTCGACATTCTCCGCGCTCGCCGGCTCCGCCACACCTGCCAGCCGGTCGAGATGCTGGAACATCGGATCGGTCGCATCCAGTGTCGGCTCGTAGGACTTGATACGCTGGATGACTTCGTAGGCACGGTCAATCGCGTTGTCCGCGCGCCAGGGCTGGGAGGCGTGGAAGCCGCGCCCGCGCACATCGAGATGCACTTCATACCGCCCCTTCTCGCCGAGCGAGAAGAAGTAGACGAGCGTGCCGTCCGCCAGTTGCATCGGGATGCCGCCGCCTCCCTCATTAACCGCCGCAGTCGTGTTGACGAGATCGGGCCGGTGCTCCGCCAGCCAGCCGAAGCCATAGACGCCGCCGGACTCCTCGTCCGCGCCGGATTCGATATGGAGATCGCCCTTCAGCCGCACTCCGGCCCGCTTGAGGAAGATCGCCGCCATCGTGCTCCCCGCAACGGTGCTCTTCATGTCGGAACTGCCGCGCCCCCAGAGCCGACCATCCTTGATCTCGCCGCCGAAGGGGTCCACCGTCCAGAGATTCGCGTCCTCGACCGGGACAACATCGGTGTGTCCGAGGAGGCCGAGCGAGCGTTCCGTGCCGCCCGCGCCCGTGATGACCGCCACGCAATTGCCCCGCATCGGCGCGCTCTCGACGACGGTGCTCTCGATCCCATCGGCACGCAGTTTCGCGGCGAGGAATGCGGCGGCGGGCGTCTCGTTGCCCGTCGGCATCACGCCGGTACTAACCGTATTGATCCGCACCAAATCCCGCGCGAGCGCGATCACCTCGTCCCGCCCCGCCTCGACCATATCGAGAACCTCATCCAGCGTCGCCATTCTCCCTCACCTTTCAGAGAAACCGATTGAACCGCAGAGACGCAGAGAACGCAGAGAAATACAGAGAAAGAGAACGGAAGAGTTGTGTAGGACCTGTATACCACATGTATTTCCACATTACTTTGCTTCTCTTTCTCCTCCCTCTCTGCGTTCTCTGCGTCTCTGCGGTTCAGTCGCTTTCAACGCGCTGGCGGCGGGTGGAAGTCGAGGTTGATGAGTTCGAGGCGACCGGCGCGGAGAGCCTGAAGGTGCTTGCGCTGCTGGCGCATGACGAACTCCAGGGGGTGGCCGGTGCGGAAGGGGAAGAGTGCGAGCATCTCCTCATAGGCGGCGATCGCCTTCTGCTGGTCGCCCTCCTCCTCGTAGAGTTTGCCGAGTTCGCTCCAGTGCCACCATTCCGGCGCGCCCTGGGCGATGGCCTGCTCCACCCAGGCGATGGCCTGCCCGCGCGAGGCCTCAATTCCCGGGTGCGCGCGTAGCACGGTCATGCCGATCAGGACGCGCATATTCGTCGGATCGAGCGCGTATGCCTCCTTGTATCGGCGCACGGCCTCCTCCTCCTTCTCCGCCGTGAAGAAAACGCTCCCGGTGAGCATCGTCGCAAGGTCCGCGAGAATGGCGGCACGCATTGTATCGTCCGTCGCAATCGCCGCCGCATCGCGGAGGGTCGCGAAGGCCATTTCGTGCTCTTCCTCATCAAAGGTCGCCGTGGAACGCTCGAAGCGCGCCCGCCCAAGCGCGCGAAGCGTGTCGGCGGCGCTCACCTCTGCGACGAGCGCTTCCGCCATCTCAACAGCCTCATCGAACTCGCCCGTAGCGAGCAGTTGGTCTATCCGCATCAGCGCGGGCGCATACGCAGGGATCGCTACCATCCGGGAGCCAGTCCTTTCCACTCCCGCCTATCCTATCGCGCCCTCGCTTGTCTGAACAGGTTGAAACCGGGGAGAAGCGCAGAGAACGCAGAGGACACAGAGACCACAGAGAGATACACGTGAAATGAGGCACAACGCGTGGCTTCTGCAGTTCGTCATGACGCATCTCAGTTTTCTCTTCTCTGTGCCCGCTGTGTTCTCTGTGTTCTCTGTGTTCTCTGCGCTACGCATTCTCTGCGTTCTCTACGGTTCTCTCCGGTTTCCGTTAGCGATGAGCGACAGCGGTGCGGGGG
>JALYUS010000821.1 GCA_030853625.1 Chloroflexota bacterium | reverse complement strand
GGGCTTTGCTGATGCAGCCATCGGCGGCCTGCCACTCCCACTCCAGTCCCACCTCATCGTCGTAGACCGTGAGCAAGTGCGCCCATGCCGCCTCCAAGCAGCCGTAGACGACCCACGCCTGGAAGCGGTCGTGGACGGTGGACTTCGCCCCGTACTGGCGCGGCAGGCTCTTCCACTGCCCGCCATTGCGTGCCAACCAGATCAGTCCATTGAAGAGCGCGCGGTTGTCGACGGGTGGGCGACCGGGCTTGATGCGCGGCTTGCTGATGACGAGGAGCGGTTGCAGTTCGGTCCAGAGGGCATCGTCAACTTCCCAGATCGTCGGATCGTCGTGCGCTTTCTCGTCGGTTGGGGGAGCAATCGTCTTCTTCATTCCCCCATCATATCACTTCCCGGATAGGCTCTTAGGTAGTGTCGAGTCCGGTTGGCTTTGAGGCAGTGGAGGCTCCGTACCGACCATCTCCATCTGTGGAAGTTCTCCATTCGTCCCCACTCGCTTACCCGTCAGCACGGACAACAGCATCGCTCCCCCGAGTATGTATCCCACGCCCTGTATCGTGAGGATCGGCACAATCCCCGCCCGATCACCCAACACGCCCGCCAGTGTCGCGCCGAGCAACCGCGAGAGCGCCCCGGTGGTGTTCAACGCGCCGAAGAGTCTGCCACGATAGGCATCAGCCACCGACGTTTGCAGCAGCGTCTGCTGGCCGATGCCCATCGCCGCTGTCGGCAGTCCGACCAGGATCATCAGCGCGATCGCCACCACACTCCCGGCGATGAACAGTGGATAATAGAAGAGGAGCAGATCCAGGCAACCGAAGACGACCGCCGCGATGCCGAACGCCCGCCGCGTCGCAGCCCGTCCCCCGAGATGCCCGATCACGATGCTGCCGAGCAGCCCACCGATGGCCTGCGCCGCGAGGATATATCCGTAGGCGCGTGCATCGCCCCCGATCACCGTCACGACGAAAGGCACGAAGAGCGTCGAGAAGACTCCCTCCCCCACCGCAGTGATCGCGACAAAGGCGAAGATCGCGGCGGTCGTGTGATGCCGCAAGAGCAGTCGGACGCCCGCATACCACTCGCGCCAGAAGCGCACCCAGAAGCGCAAGACACTGTTCGCGGCATCGCTTGATCGCGACCGCTTAGGCAGGGTAGGCGCGGTAACGCGGGCGATGAGCAGCGCCGAGACCAGAAAGGACGCTGCATCGATCAGGACGATGCCATTGAGTTTCACCAAGGCATAGACAACCCCGCCAAGCGGCGCACCGACGAGCCGGGCGAGATTCTGATTGATGGCGATGAGCGCATTCGCCGCGACGAGTTCTCCTTCCTGCACGAGCCGGGGCAGCAAGGCCGCTTCTGCCGGACTGAAGAACTGCACGAGCGACGATTCGATGAACTGCACCGCATAGACGATCCAGAGCCGGGAAGTGGAATGCACGACGAGTAGCGGCAGGAGGCAGACTGCCAGGAGGAGATTGACGGTCACCATCGTCCGCTTGCGATCCCAGTGATCGACGAAGACACCGGCGAGGGAGCCGAGCAGGAGGCGCGGGAGCAGGCCCGCCATCACGATTGTGCCGGTAGCGAGGGTCGAGCCGGTGAGGCGATAGACAAAGAGCGGCACGCCAACAATTAGTGTGTAGTCACCGGCGAGCGAGATCAGCCCACCGAACCAGACGACGCCGAAGTTGCGCTGGCGCAGGACGGCAATCATGACCGACTACCGAGCGGGAACCGCATACTGAGCTATGCCGTCGGCGTTTCGTGGACAGCGAGCACCGCGAAGCTATCGCGCGCGGAGATGATATCGAGGGCGGCAGGGGTATCGATGCTCCGCAACGTCGTCACGAGCGCGGCCCGTCCCGCGTAGTCGATAGCGCGGGGCGGGAGGGTGCGCATGCGGGGATGGGCACGCCAGAAAACCTGACTCTCGGGGAGCGCCTGCACCAAGCCGGTGAAGCTTTGCGACGTCTGCCAGTCACACCGCTCGCACGCGACGTGGAATCGGCAAGGTTCGCCGCGATCGGGGGCGCGATCATCCGGTGGCTGGATGGAAAGGTGACAGTGGTGACGACAGTGCGGGCAGGCGATGGCCTCCCCGGAGAGCGCAGCGCGGTAGAAGGAATTTGCCCAGGTTGCGGTCCTAGTGAGCGCACACTTATAGCCCCTGATTCCGGCGAGGAGACGGGTCACATCGCCGCGGTTGCCGTTGGTGAAGACCGTTGCCGGTTGGGGATGGCAGTCGGGGCACCGCAAGGCAAATTCACCTGCGAGCGGGTCATGGGCGAAGCGCCCGAGATAACGGCGGCACCCGCACATCGGACACCAGATACGCGTCTCCTGCCAGCCGCCGGTGCGGTCGTCAATCAGCAGACCGTGGGCGGTCGCATCGTGCGGGAACTGGGATACGATGACACGCCGCAATGCATGCTTCCCCCGCTGCACCCGGACCTTTGCCGCCCCCTCACTGATGCCCAGACGCGTGGCGATCGTGGCGTATGGTGACGCGTCGACGTACCGTTCAATCAGGGCGGCACGGGTCGGCGACGGCAAGAACGCCAGCGCACGGTCAACCAGAGCCGCGAGTTCGGAGCGGTCGAATTCGCTCTCAATGTCGAACGCGTCCGGATATTCCGCGCTCGGTGATGATGGGTCTGCATCGTCATGCGCGATCACCCGATGTGCCCGGTCGCGACTGGTGCTGCGCGCCCAGCGCCGACAGACATTCCGCGCAATCCCGGCAAGCCACGGTGCATAGCGCTGCCGATCGCGCAGGGCATCGTCGTGCCGCCACGCTTCAAGGAGCGTCTCCTGCGCGAGGTCCTCGGCGACTTCGGGGTCGCCGGTGAGATGGCCGCAGAGGCGCACGAGCATTATCCGCTGCTGCGCTGCGCTGACCTCTGCGGCTATTGGGTGTGTTGTGCCATGCGTCATCACCTGTTCCCTCGTCGGTTTCTCGCTGCGATGCGCGACTGCGCTGTTTACCTGTCGCGCGAGACGGAGAAAAGGTAACACGTTTTTCGACTCGCCAAGCCCGCAGACACGGATACTGGAAAGGCTCGTCTGATTCTCATCAGAGGCTCGTTAGCCGGTGCACTGCGGTAAAAATACTGTCTGCGCCCGCATGATCCCGCTTGAGGATTGTCCCCTGGTTTCGTTCGCATCCGTCGCGTGTTATAACGGATGCACATCCACGCAATGCGTCCGATGACGCGGGTCGTCTGCTCGGTGCGCTGTGTCCATGCACCGCACTGGTGTGCCGGCCGTTTCTGCCACGTCGCTGGTGATGCATGAGGAGGGTACCGATGGCTGACATGCTTTCCCCGCGCGAAGACGCCTGGCGGTCGCTCTTCCATTCGTTCGAAGAACCGCGCCCCGCAGCGCCTCACCTTCGTGCCGGTGCGCAAGATACGACCGCCCGCGCTGCCCCGATCCAACAGCGACGACCGTTCGCCTTCTTCCAGCTGGACGATCAGCGCGCCGCCGCCGACCTCGCTGGCGAGTTCGATCGTTTGGCGGGGCGCGACCCTGGCCAGCACCACCCTGCGGCGCCCTCTGCGGAGCAACTGGCGGCGGTGATGAGCCGGTTCCACGCCGTCGCCGCCGACAACCCCGAGCTCGCGCAGTGGGCGCTGCGGATGTTCATCGCCCGCTGGCCGAATGCCGACGTCCTGCCGATGCCCACGCTGCGGCAGCAACTCGCTGTGCTGCAGACCGAGCAGCCTGACCGCTTCCGAGCGCTCACCGCAGCCGCTCCCCGGCCACCGAGCGGCGTGGTAGTCGGGGAAGATGCCCTGCACTATTACCGGCAGGATCTCGACCTTTCGGATCATCACCTGCACTGGCACGCACTCTACAGCTCGCAGGCTGCGACTGCGGGGCTGCAGGGGCGCCTGTTCCTCTATATGCATCAGCAGATGCTTGCTCGATACAACACCGAGCGATTCGCGGCGGGGCTCCCGCCGACGGAGCCGTTCCTCGCCTGGGACGATCCGGCGTCCTGGGAGTCGGCATTCCAGCGCACCGATCTCCCGAAGGATCCCCTCGCGCCTTGGGTGCATATGGCATTCCTGAGCAACGGCGACCAGTACGTGGACTTCGATGAGCGGGGGCGCTCACCGGAGGCGAACGCGGGGGTGGCGCGGGTGCAACGAGTAACGGACGGCCTGCGGCGCGTCCGCGACGGTATCAAGAACGGGGCATATGCCAGCTACGACGCCGTCGGCGCCGACCTCGAGGCGAGCAATCCTGCCATGAACGGCGGGCCGCACAATCGGGGGCACATGGTATTCGCGGCGGTGCCGGGACCAGATACCTCGAAAGCGTTTGTTATGGCCAATCCGGAGGTGGCGATGACCACGCCGGTGTTCTATCGGTGGCACCGGGCGATCGACGATTTCGGCTGGGCGTGGCAGGATGCCCAGGGCACCGAGACGGCACGGTATGTGGTGCCGCTCGTGCGCATGCGCCGGGGCGACGCGGGCGCTGCGACCCGCAGCCCCGACGTCATCCTCACGCCGCGCGTCGCCGTCGCCGGCATCGACAGCCCGGGATTCGACCTCGGGGCGTGGGGGGAGCAGCGATTCGGTGGCACCGCATTCGAGACGCCCGCCGATCCGGCGGACGATCTCGACGAACTGGTGACGGTGCTGCGGCAGGATCCCGCCGTTCCCAACCTACCGTTCCTGAGTATCGGGACGGATTGGGTGTACTTCCTACGCCTGCGCAACGACGGCGCCAGCGATACCGTCGTGACCGTGCGCATCTGGCTCGCGGCCCTATCGCTGGCGAGCGACCGGCGCAATTGGATCGAGATGGACAAGTTCGTGGTGGCGGTACCGAAGGGCGCGCGGAAGGTGGCGGCGCGCGGCAGCTGGCAATCGACGGTGGTCCGCCGCAAGAGCGTGACCGACCCGATGACGCTCGCCGAGACGAAGGACGAGTTCGTGGGGCTGGACGGGCAGGACGGCGAGAGCATGTGGTGCGAGTGCGGGCTGCCGTATCGGCTGCTGCTGCCCCGGGGCACGGCGAGCGGGATGGCGTCCCGCTTCCTCGTGCTGCTGACCGACGCTGCGCAGGACGACACGGCGAGCCAGTTGGCCGAGGCGGAGTGCGGATCGGTGATCTATTGTGGGCGCAAGAACCAGACTTGGCCGGACGCGCGGGAGATGGGCTTCCCCTTCCATCGCCCGTTCGCGCCGGGCGCGGATCCGGTCTTCGCCCACTTCGATGGGATGCCGAATGCCGTCTGGCGTGATATCAGTATCCGGGCGACCTGACCTGCTATCGACGGATTCCCCGTACCGGCAGTGGCGCATGCGACGCGGATTGGGGCGACCGATCCGTCTGCAAGTGAGCACAGGAGTACATGCGGTACTCAGATCTCCGCGGACGTTCAGACCGACTGCGGCAGCGCGGCTCACTCCGTCGCCCGCAGGTACTGATAGAGCGTCTCGCGGCTGATGCCATATGCCCGCGCCACCGCCGCCTTCCCCTCCCCCGCCGCCACCCGTGCTCGTGCCTCCGCCCGCTGCTCCCCATTCAACGCCTTCTTCCGTCCCCGATACGCGCCCCGCCGCTTCGCCAGCGCGATCCCCTCCCGCTGCCGCTCCCGGATCAGCGCCCGCTCGAACTCCGCGAACGCCCCCATCACCGAGAGCAGCAGCGTCGCCATCGGCGCGTCCTCCCCCGTGAAGGTCAGTCCTTCCTTGACGAACTCCACCCGGATGCCCCGCGTCGTAAGCTGCTGCACGAGGCGACGCAGGTCATCGAGGTTGCGCGCCAAACGATCCATGCTGTGCACGACAACGATGTCCCCCTCCCGCGCGAAGCGCAGCAGGGCATCGAGTTGTGGCCGCGCGACATCCTTGCCCGA
>JALYUS010000815.1 GCA_030853625.1 Chloroflexota bacterium | reverse complement strand
ATTAATGCGGCGACGAATATTCGCCAGCGATTTACTTCCCTACGGGGAAGTGCGGGTCAGTCAATGCCCGCTGAAGCCCTGCCGTAAGGTGAGGGCAAGCCTCCGGCTTTAGCCGGGGGTCGTTGACCTGATCTGTTCGGCCTGTGTCATGCCGCTTGCCGCCCTTCCGCATGATTGGCGACCGTCTGCACGGCCCTGCACCAGGCCTCCTGCTCGTGATGCGCCGATGCGATCCGCGCCAGCGTCGTCGGGATGCCCCGCCAGTCGAGGTGCTGCACAACGAGATAGCCCCGCCGCGCTTCAACCCCGTACGTCGTCAGATCAGGGAGCCGACAGCGCCATAACCCCTCGGCAACCGCGTCGAACGGGTGCGCGCCGATGAAGGCGATCAGGCGGGCGCGCTCACTGTCGTCAAAGCCGTCGTTGGGCAGGAAGCGGAGTTTGTGGCTCATAGTCGTTCCTCCTCTCGGTCAAGGTGCGTGCGGATCAGATCAGCGATCCGGGATACCTCCTTGCGTATCTCCGGCATGCTCGTTTCGCGGTTGTCGAGCGCCCGTAACCGTCCGAGGATCGCGTTGAACAGGTCGCGATCATGCCGCTCGCGGGCGGTTCGTTCAGTCATTGCCCGTCTCCTCAGCGAGCGCGGCGGCGATGCGCGCCACGGCAGCCAGCGGCGCGGCGTAGCCAACCCAGGGGTCAACGTCCAGCGAGTTCTGGAGCGTCTCGCGTTCCAGCGCGACCGTCTCGGCAACCATCGCCAGCCGTTCGCGAAGCCGCGCATTCTCGGCAGCGGTCTTCGTCGCTTGTTCCGCCCATCCACGCGCGTCCGCATCCCTGTCTGTGTAATCTGCGAGATCACGGCAGATCGCTTCCAACTGTGAGCGGGTGAGGGTAATGCGACTTTCAGGATGCCGCGCCATGTACTCCCGATAGCACCGCGCATTGATCGCCGCGAACACCGTGCCAATCGAGACAACCCGGAGACGCAGATCGTGTGACACCGAAACCGTATGCTCGCCAAGTGTCGTCATGCTCGCTCCTCCCAGCCCGGATGCACGGCATCGCGCCGCGCCCGGTGATACGCCGATGTGCCGCTCTGAATCACGGGACGCTCCGCAGCGGGCAACCGCAGCATCGCCCGATCCGCCGCCCGCTCACATTCCGCCGCCGGCATCCACACCGCAGGTTCGGTTGTGCTGCTGCCGAGCAGCGGGCCGCGCGTGACGATCCGCACGAGCAGCGGGGTGTCATCGTTCATTGCGCGCCTGCTTTCCGCATCGCACCGCCGCCCGGTAAATCGAGGAAGCGGCCCGTCGGTGGGTCGTAATGCAACTGCGCCGTACCGAGTTGCCCGACCTCACGGAAGCGGATTTTCTGCACAAAGATCGTCGTCGGCGATCCCGGTTCGTCCTTGTCGCGGTAGACGGAAATGCCGTTATCCGCCTTGTTGTACCAATGGGCTGACCCGGCCACGTCATACAGTGTCGCCACTGAATATTTCCCGTCCGCGCCTTTCGTCAATTTGGTCGGATGGGCTACCACCCAGACATGCACGCCGTTTTGTCGGGCGAATGACCGGATGCGCGAAAGCGATTGCGAGATGTGCTCGGTTTCTGTGAGACCGGCCGGGCGCGTATGATCTATCTCGTTCCACGGATCGAGGATCAGGCCACGGATACCGCGCTGGTAGACGAGGATACGCGCCAGTTCGAGCACGGCATCCACCGTTGGCGCGCTCGGCAGCAGGAAGGAAAAATGTTCCTTCAACCAATCGAACGCACCGGCGGCCTGCTCGCTATTCATCCGCTCGGTCGGGCCGGGAACGAACGGCTTCCCGACATACTTCGCCGCGAGCATCGCGATGTGCCGCGCCACGGGTTGATTCTCCGGGGAGTAGACGCCGATTCGCCAGTCATGCATTTCCGCCATATTGACTGCGAGGTCGTCTACCCATCCCGATTTGCCCATCCCCGGCTCACCCGTCACGACGGTGAACTCACCCGGTCGCACCGTGTAGACGGCGTTGACCGCGCTCCATCCCGTCGAAAGTCCCGGCGTCAGTCCCTCGTTGTAGAAGGTCCAATACGGTTGCTCTTCGCCAGTCACGGTGATGATGCCCTCAATCGGATAGGGTTGTGCCGAACCGATCACGGCACGCAAGACGTCCGCCCCATGCTTCACGAGCACGTCGTTCGCGTCTTTGGTTTCCTGTGGCCACGCAACCCGGCTACAACGCGCAACGCCGAATCGCCGCGCCAGTTCGACCTCTAGCGCGCGACCGGGTTCATCGCCATCAACGGCGAGGACGAAACGCACGTTCGGGTTCTCCATCAAAAACCGCGCAGATTCCATCACTTCGTCTGTGAGGCTGTTCGCGCCGTTCGGGACGCTGATTCCCTGTGCGATACCCGCCTGTGCGAGCGCAAGCACGTCCATCTCGCCCTCGACCACCACAACCGTTTCCGTGTCGCGCACGGCATCGAGGTTGAAGAAGGTTTTGCGGGCGTTCTTGGTCATGATGAAATGCTTCGCCGTTGCCGCGCGGTACTTGACGTTCACCAGTTCGCCCGCCACGGTGTAGGGAAAGCAAAACGCGGGGAGTTTTTCTTCCGCGCCCGGAAAATAGTGCGTCTGCGTGTAGATGCCGAACGATTGCACCGTCTGTGCATCAATGCCGCGCTTGAGAAACCACGCCAGCCCGCGCTCGCCAATCGTCGTGAACTCCGGCGGGATGGGCTTGACCGGCGGTTCAGGGACACGCACGTTCGGGCGAATCGGCGTCGGGTGATCCGTCTTGAGTTTGCCGCTCCATTGACAATGATGGCAGAGCCAAATACCCGATTCCACGTCTACCGACAGGCACCGCTCCCGCACATGCGCCCGTGATCGCGCCTGCGAGCAGTTCGGACACTGGGTCTTAATATTCCCGCGTGCATTCGACGGAATCTCAATACCGTGGTCGCTGAATGATTCGCTCATTTCCTCACCCCCATTGCCACGTCTACAACGAGACCGCGCGCCTTCCGTAATCGCTCTGCATTCGGTGGATCGCCGTCAGTCAGTTCCTCCTCGATCACCTGCAACTGATCCGCGATGCGCGATAGTCGCCGATCCTTCGGGTAGCGTTGCGGACGCATCAATACACCGGCTTGATCGAGCCGTCCGGTAGGCGGCGCAACTGGTTGTGATCCGCCTGGCTCCGGTAGCCATTCGACTTCATAGACCCAATGCGCGCCGTCGTGCCGATCTTGCCCATCTGCAACCGATCCAGAATCCGAAGCATCCATGCCTTTTTCCAATCCGTTTTGATCGCGCTGCGACCGCTCGCTGATTGCCAGTAGAGAATGAATTCCTCTGTCACCCCGTCGGCCTCGGCGGCCGTTACCCCCTTCTCCGCCGCATAGAGGTACATCTCCGGCGTGAGGGCGAAGTCAGCGGGGATTCGTGTGCCGCGTTGTTTGGGAGAAGGTTTGGCATCATCAACCCCCCGTGAGGGGGTAGGGGGTGTTAATTCTTTTAATTCACTTAATTCAGGTCGAACGTTCGACGATTGATCGTCGAATGATCGTCGAACGTTCTCACAGGGTTGCGGCGGAGCGGGGAGATTGCTCGCCGAAGGACGGTCAATCCGTTGCCATTTAGAGTAATTCTGAAACACGAGATAGCGGCGATCATCAGCGATATAGGCGACAAGTTGCCGCATTCGCTTTAGTACCGCCGCGAGGTCTGTATCTATGTCACCATCCAGGACATTGGCGTAAATCGTGGGAAGTGAAAGGCGGATCGCGACTGGCGATGCCTTCTGTCTCCCTGCATCATCGGCTGTACTAATTAGCCCAATGTAGAGAAGTTGCTGACGCGGCGTTAGTTCCGCCATGCCATCGTCCGTCCAGATAGACGGATCGAGAACGCGCTTGCGTGCCATCAGATCGTTCCGATCTGGAAGCGCGTGCGGCGGCAAATCCTGCACATACGCGAACCGCTCGGCGCTACGTAGGTATTCTCAGGTGTGTATTCGTGACCATGAGGACAATGCGTAGGGCGGGCGAAAGACCTACGGAAATTTCCCTTCGCGATCATGTCTGCGACATTATCTGCCGCCGTACCTGTGAACAGATGCGCGGGATTAACGCAGCGGCGATTATCTCCACCGGGACAGTTGTGGCAGACGTTCATGCCGTTAGGGACGGGGCCGCGATAAAGTTCCCACGCGACACGATGCGCGAGCAGGCGAGTACGACCGAGAAAGACCTGACCATACCCGGTATCGGTCAACTCACCAGTCCAGAGCCAGCATTCGCCGCTCTGATCTACATTGTCGAAAAACGAGGGGAAGGGAATTGAATGCGCCATCGTACGCGCTCCGATCTTTGGGAGCCGCACGGACGTATGCAGATGTGGGCGTATGGTATTATCATCTGTAACGCGGCCCCTGCTACAACAGGTAGTCGTCACGGCCCCGGATGCTTGCAACATCGCGGGGTCATTCCTTGCCACCAGTCTAGCATCGTTTCCCCGCGCAAGCAACGCCCATCCCCCGTACGTACGCACCGGCTACCCCTTCCCGACGCGTGGATAGATCACTTTTCCAACGTCACCGAATACTGTGGCGAACCGCGCCGCGTGTTTGCCGAAATAGCCGACGACCGACGGGAACGGCGCGCCGGAAGATGCGCCAGCGAACTGCAACCGTCCGCGCCAAAAGCACAGAGCATCCGCGTCCCACAACACCTCGAACCAGCGCGTGTCCGGTCGCGCGGGCGTCAACGTGATCGCTTCCGTTACCCGTCCCTCCGCTCGCTCGTGCGCCAGTTTCTTCATCCAGACAGGCAATACGCGACCATATGGAGGGTTCATAAATACCGTGCCATGCCATCGCTGATTCAGCCCCCCGTCCGTCCGACTCATGTGGAGCGTGGCAGGGACGTTGTAGGGCGGCGGGTTGCTGCATGGGTCGAGATCAATCGCACCCATGACGCGAATGACGCGCTCGATAACATGCGCCTCGGTGTACCACTCTGGCGTCCGGCTCAGGCCATACCATGACTGCTGTTGCACCGGCTACCCCTTCCCCTTCGCTGCCTGCCGCCGTCGCGCCGCACTCTCCCGGTTCGCCCGCTTGCACGCTTCCCGATAGAGCGGATCGGTCTGGTAGCGCGCGTTCAGGGCGTTCTGGCGACACCGCTTGCACTCGGCAAACGGAAACGGCCCGCTATGAGTCGGACGCCGACCAAACTCTGTTTCGACGTTTTTCCATCGTTCGCAGGTGCGGCATTGCTTCTCAGTCACACGTCACCTCGCACGAAAAGGCGCGGTGATGAGCTGCGCCCGCTCTCTTATCGTCCTGCTGTCATCGCCACCAGCGCGCCCGACGCCACGCCATCGCCCTCAGACGTTGGCAGCACCGGCGCGTCTCGTAGGAGCCGCAGGAGCGTCTCGCATTGCCTCTGGCGCGTGGCTGTGTATGCGACTGCGGTTGCGGCTGCGGCTGCGGTTGCGGCTGTGTATGCGTCTGCGTCTGCGACTGCGGTTGCGGTTGCGGTTGCGGCTGCGTATGCGTCTGCGGTTGCGGTTCGCCACTCCGTTACCGACGGCTCGTCACCCGCAATCCGGCGCGTGTAGAGGTGCGCCACCCGCTCGACAACCTGTCGCGTCTCGGATTGGTTCGTGAGTCGCAGCACGCCATTCGTGGGATCGGTCAGTAGCCACACGGCGAAATGGGGCCAGACCATCGTGCAGTCCGCGCCGACCGGGATCGCCTCGATAAAGCGCGCCGGGAACGTCCGCGATTCCGCCTC
>JALYUS010000287.1 GCA_030853625.1 Chloroflexota bacterium | reverse complement strand
GCCGGGGGTGAGGAAAAACAATGGACGCACAGCGCGATAAAGAACTCTTCGACTTCATGCAGCGTGACCTCTATGTCTCCGTCGTCTCGGATGTCCTCGACGGCCTCGGCTACCGCGCGCAGGCAATGGACGCGACGATCCGCCCGATCTACAAGGAGGCGATTGTCGTCGGTCGGGCGCATACCGCGCTCTCCACGGATGTTTACGAGATGCCGTCGGATGCCTACAGCGCGGAGATCGCGGCGATTGACAGCCTGAGGCCGAACGATCTCCTCGTCGCCGCGACGAACCACTCGACGCGTACCTGTTTCTGGGGCGAACTACTCTCGACGACCGCGCGGGCGCGCGGGGCGCGCGGAGCGATCATTGACGGTCATGTGCGGGATGCCCGCCGCATTGAGGCGATGAATTTCCCGGTTTTCGCCACCGGGCTGCGGCCCGTGGATTCGGCCGGGCGCGGCCTCGTCGTCGCGCACGGGACGCCGATCCTTTGCGGCGGCGTAATCGTCCATCCCGGCGATATTGTCTTCGGCGACAGCGACGGCCTCGTCGTCATCCCGCAGGCGGTGGAGCGAGAAGCGATCGAACGTGCGAAGGCGAAAGTCGCTGGTGAGGATCGCGCCCGGCAGGACCTCGAACGCGGCGACCTCCTGCGCGATGTCTATGACCGGTATGGAATCTTGTAAGCAATGAGCAATGAGCAATGAGCAATGAGCAATGAGCAACGAGCAACGAGCAACGAGCAATGAGTTGCGTCCTACTTCGAGACAGGTAGCGCATAACAAGCGGAGCGTGACAGGCACACCCTTTCCCGCTCATTGCTCGCCCCGGAGGCGCAGATGATCGTTGATGTTCACACCCATACGCCACGCTATCAGGAGCGTGTACCCGAGACGGCGGCCGGGCAGGTCAATACGAAATGGAGTACCGGTAAGACGATCCAGATGGCGTACACCTGGGATGAGTTTCGTGCCGCGATGGAGCCAGTAGATCGTGCGATCGTCTTCAACATCGCAGCGGACCCACGCAATCTTTACGCGATGGATGAGCCATATCTCGTGCCTACCCCTACCGTGAACGATGAGACGGCCGCGTTCGTCCATGCATATCCGGAGAAGTACATCGGCTTCGTCACGACCCACCCGCACGACCCGCGCGCCATCGCGGAGATCGAGCGCGGCACGCAGGATTTAGGCATGCGCGGCATCAAACTCGGACTGAATTACCAGAACACCGATCCCCTCGGCCCGGAAGCGTTCCGCATCTACGACTACGCGCAGGCGCACCGGCTGCCGATCCTCGTCCATACCGGGACATCGCCGGTGCGCTTCGCGGACATGGACTACGCCCATCCCCGGCACATGGATCGCGTCGCAATGGCCTTCCCAAACCTGACCGTCATCATGGCGCACATCGGCCATCCGTGGCAGATGGACTGCATCGCCGTCGTCCGCAAGCATCCGCATCTCTGGGCCGATGTCTCAGGATCGGTGCTGCGCCCGTGGGGACATTACAACGCGATGCGCATGGCGACCGAGTGGGGCGTGCTGGACAAACTGCTCTTTGGCTCCGACTTCCCCGCCTCCACGCCGCAGGAGACGATGGAGAAGTTGCGCGACGTGAACGGCGTGATCCGTGGCACCGCCTTGCCGACCGTGCCGGAGGACAAAATCGAGGAGATCATTCATCGGGACAGCCTCGCGCTAATCGGTCTGGACTGAGGGCTGAGAGTTTGTCTCCCCCATGCTGATACATCGCCAGTTTCGTTCCATTCGCATACATCCGGCGTGGCACGCTACACTACTGCCAGAGATACGACGGAGCATGGGAATCCGGGTCTCCGCGCAATCCTCGGTTCTCGGTCCTCAGACCTGAAGGAGCATCGCGACGATGATACGGTTCGGAACCGATGGCTGGCGGGCGGTAATTGCTGACGAATTCACGCTGGCTACTGTGCATCGCTGCGCCGCCGCGATCGCCGATTGGGTGAAGCAAACGGAGGGCGCTGCCGAGCGGGGCGTCGTCGTCGGGCATGACCGGCGCTTTCTGTCGGAGCAGTTTGCGGCGGCGGTCGCTGAAGCCCTGCTTGGCCAGGGTGTGCGCGTGTTGTACTGCGATCACGGGCCGGTACCGACGCCGGTAGTCTCCTTCACCGTGTCGCATACACACGCGGCAGCAGGGGTAATCGTCACCGCCAGCCACAATCCGGCACTCTACAACGGTATCAAAGTGCGGACGAGCCTCGGTGCGCCCGCTGACCGGACCATGACGACCGTGATTGAAACCTACGCGGACACCCGGCAACAGAGCGGCGAGGAAATTCCGCTGACAGCGTTCACTGAGCCGTACATTGATGGACGATACATGCCGATTGATCCGTTCCCCGACTATCAGACGGCGGTGCGGCAACTCGTGGATATCGAGGCGATTCGCCGCGCCAATCTGCGCATCGTCGTGGATGCGATGTACGGCGCGGGCGCCGGCGTCCTCCAGAAACTGCTCGGCCCGGGTACGCGGCCAATCATCGCCATTCGCGCGGAGCGAAATCCGCTCTTTCCCGGTATGAAAGGGCCGGAGCCGCTAGCGGAGACGCTCGGCCCGCTGATGCAGGCAGTGAAGGCGCACAATGCGGACATTGGCATCGCCTTCGATGGCGACGGCGACCGCATCGCGCTCGTGGACAGCAGCGGCGAGTTCGTCAGTAGCCAGGAGACGTTTGCGATGCTCGCGATGTACCTCGGCGAGCGAGACGACATCACGGATGGCGCGATTGTCCGCTCTGTCAATGGCTCGGTGCGGCTGGACCTGCTCGCGGAGCGGTACAACGTGCCGCTGATCGAGACGCCAATCGGCTACGCCGATATTGCGCCCGCGATGATCGAGCATCAGGCGATGCTCGGTGGTGAGGAGAGTGGCGGCTTCGCCTTCGGCACGCACCTGCCGGAGCGCGACGCCTTCGTGGCCGCGCTGTACATGCTCGATCTCATGCAGCGGCGTGGCGCCGACATCGCGGGGCTGCGCTACGGCGTCGAAATCCGTACCGGTGCGTGGCAGTACCGGCGGCAGGATGTGCCGCTCGCGCCCGAAGCGATGGACGCGGCGCGCGCCCGGCTTGCAGCCGTGGAGACCGGCACGATTGATCTTGCCGGTTCACCCGTCATGAAGACGGTGACACTGGACGGCATCAAACTCATCGGTGACGATCGCCGCTGGCTCCTCGTCCGCACCAGTGGCACGGAACCGCTCGCACGCATCTACGCCGAGGCGCGCGACCCGGAGACGGTTGCATCGCTCCTCGCGATTGGTCGTGCGCTTCTCGATGGTGAGGCATTACCGGCGAGGGCGACGCCACCCGGCGCCGTCGGGGACGATGAGGCGTCACCAGCAAATGGGCGTGCCGAACTCGCACGGCAGCGCATCGGGCGCACTCGTACGTACACACGTCGGCGCTAACCGTTCCGGGCAGGAAGCGTGCTATACTGTTCCCATGCTGGTTCCGTTGCGGAATAGCATGCGGCGGTGTGGCGTTTACTGAGATGGAGTAGGTAGGCGGTATGCAGGAGGAAGACGGCACGGCAGCGAATGGACCATCCCGCGACGAGATCGCGGCGCAACTGGCGGAGATCGCGGACGAAATCCGCGTCTGCACGAAGTGCGAACTCTGCAAGATGCGCACGAAGGCTGTTCCCGGCGACGGTCCCGTTGATGCACCGATCCTCTTCATTGGTGAAGCGCCTGGTTTTCATGAAGATCAACGCGGTCATCCCTTTATTGGCGCCGCCGGGAATCTCCTGAACGATTTACTTGCCTCCGTCGGTATCGAACGCAGTCAGGTCTTCATTACGAATCTCGTCAAGTGCCGCCCGCCGGGCAACCGGGATCCGCTGCCGGACGAGATCAGCACCTGCACGAGCAACTACCTCGACCGGCAGATCGCGCTGATCAACCCGCGGATGATCGTCGCGATCGGGCGCTTTTCGATGGCGCGGTACTTCCCCGGTGAGAAAATTATGAAGATTCACGGGCAGCCAAAGCGTGCGGACGGGCGCATCTACTTCCCGATGGTCCATCCTGCCGCCGCCTTGCACCAACCGGCGTTCATGGAGCATGTCAAGGAAGACATTAAAAAGATACCGGCCCTCCTTGAAGAAGCGAAAGCGATGGCCGCGCCGGAAAATGATGGGGAATCACCCGCGCAGTTGTCCCTCTTTTGAGGGCAGTAAACGGTAGTCAGATGGGGCGATGATGCCTACGGCTGCTCGACCCGTCGGTTCCCAAACTGACTACTGTCTACCGTCTACTGAACTACTAATTTCGGCTTGATACCATCCACGCGCATCCTGCGGACGCTGGAAGGGTAATGAAAAAGATGCCGCAGGACGTTCCACAACTCAGGAGGCACATTCGCCTTGGCAAAGACAACAAAGAAGCGCGTGCGCATAATCCCCCTTGGGGGGATGGGCGAAGTCGGCAAAAATATGACTGTCTACGAGTACGGCGATGACATCATTCTTGTCGATGTCGGCGTCGGGTTCCCGGAAGAAGAGATGTTCGGTGTGGACCTCGTCATCCCGGACATTACCTACCTCCACGACAAATTGCACCGCATCCGGGGCATCTTTATCACCCACGGCCACGAGGATCATATCGGCTCGTTGCCGTATCTCCTGACCGAACTCGGCAACCCACCGATCTACGGCACGCCGCTAACGCTCGGCCTGATTAGCGTCAAACTGCGCGAGCGGCGACTACTCGAAAAAGCGGTCCTGATTCCAATGGGACCCGAGGATGTCATCGAGGCGGGCGCGTTTACCATCGAACCGTTCCGTGTCTGCCACTCGATTCCGGACGCCGTTGGGTTCGGCATCACGACGCCTGCCGGTCTCATTGTCCATACCGGCGACTACAAGTTCGACCTGACGCCGGTGGATGGTCGCCCAACCGATTTCGGCAAGATCGCTGCATTGGGAAACCGGGGCGTGCTGGCGCTCGTCACGGACTGCGTGCATGTCGAGACGCCCGGATTCACCGCCTCTGAGCGCGTCGTCGAGGATGCGTTTGACCGCATCTTCTCGCAAACCGACGGGCGGATTATCGTTGCGACCTTTGCCTCGCTGATTTCGCGCATTCAGCAGGTCGTGGACGTGGCGCAGCGGTACGGCCGCAAGGTCTGCCCGATTGGCCGGAGCATGGAGAACAATGTCGAGATGGCGCTCGGCATGGATTACCTGCACGACCCGCAGCGCGTGCTCGTGGATGTCAAGCGGGCGTCCGAACTGCCGCCGAATCGTGTCGCCTACGTCGTGACCGGTAGCCAGGGTGAGCCGATGGCGGCGCTCAGCCGGATGGCGGGCGGCGATCATCGCCAGTTGAAGATTATGTCCGGCGATACCGTCATTATCAGCGCGACGCCAATCCCCGGCAACGAGACGAGCGTCGGGCGGATCATCAATAATCTCTTCCAGTTAGGCGCGGACGTCATCTATTCCGCCCTGACGACCGTCCATGTCTCCGGCCACGCGAGCCGGGAAGAGTTGAAACTGATGCTCAACCTCACCCGCCCGAAGTATGTGCTGCCGCTCCACGGCGAGCAGCGGCATCTGATCCTCTACAAGCGGCTCGCGGAGAGTATGGGCTGGGACGAGGACGCGATCGTGCTAGCGAAGAATGGCAGCGTCGTCGCCTTCTCCGATGAGTTCGCGGGGATCGTCGAGACGGTGCATGCGGGATTCATGCTGGTGGATGGTGTCGGCGCGGGCGAAGTCGGTGAGGTCGTCATCCGCGACCGGCAGATGCTGGCACGGGATGGCATCCTGATGGTTGTTGTCTCCGTGGACAAGGAGACGGGCAAACTGATTTCCGGGCCGGACATCGTCTCGCGCGGGTTCGTCTCGCAGCGGCGCACCACGGACCTGATTGAGGGGACGAAGGAGCGCGTGCGCGACTCGCTGATCTCCACGAACGGCCACCATCCGCAGGAATGGAGTTACCTGACGCGGAAAATCAAGGATGTTGCAGGCTCGTATTTGTATGAGCAGACCCGCCGCCGCCCGATGATTATGCCGATGGTGATGGAAGTGTAGCGCGGCTTGCGAAGGGCGCCATTCTTGGTGGAGCAGGCTTTAGCCTGCAATCCCTGCGTGGCAGGCTGAATCTGCCCAAAGGGTACCCGTCCACCAGGGGAGTATCTGCGTTTGCGGAAGGAGCACAGCAATCATGCTGGATCTCTTTGAGACTGAAAGCAGCACCGTCTTTGCGACGTATGACTCGCTCGACGAAGCGCTCTGTGGCATTTCTGAGGAACTGCGCGTGAGTGGGCGCATGGTCACTCGGACGTGGGCGCTCGGCGAACGCCAGGATAACGGGGATGTCGTCTGTATCGCGATTGGTGATGCACTTGCCGATCGGGCACTTGCGCAGCCGTTAAGCGCGGCGTCCTGACGCAGGATCGGGGGTACGGGAGCCTACGCCACCAGGATGATCGGGGCGCATGTATGTGCGTCCCTTTTTTGTTTTGCGGTGAGAGCGCGTCGCGCTGGCATCCGCTCTGCGATAGCACAACGGTATCGCACGTTTTCGGCGTCCTGCCCGGCGGACGGGTGGCACGGAAGCGTGGTTGGGGCCAGTGCTATGCAGATCAAACAGGTACATCTCAGTGTCTATCGTATCCCCACGGATCGCCCGGAACAGGACGGCACGTACGATTGGACGAGCACGACACTCGTTCTTGTCGAGCCGGAAACCGACACCGGGCTGCGCGGACTCGGCTATTCCTACGCGGATGGCGCGACGGCGACGCTCATCAAGGAGCTGTTGGCACCGGTTGTCTGCGGGCGGGACGTGCAGGATGTCGGCGGCGCGTGGAGTGCGATGGTGCGGGCAATCCGTAATCTCGGGCGGCCAGGTATCGCTTCGATGGCGATTGCCGCCGTGGATACCGCCCTCTGGGACCTCAAGGCGCGGGCCGTCGGCCTGCCGCTCTTCAAACTGCTCGGCCCCTACCGTGATGCCGTGCCGATTTACGGCAGTGGCGGATTTACATCGTACACCGAACAGGAACTCGTCGCGCAACTGGCGGGCTGGGTCGAGCAGGGCATTCCACGTGTCAAGATGAAGATCGGACGTGACCCGGCGGCGGATGTGGCGCGCGTCCGTGCCGTCCGCAAGGCAATCGGCGACGACGCGCAATTGTTCGTGGACGCTAATGGCGCGTATGACGTCAAGGAGGCGCTGCGGCAAGCCAGGCGGTTCGCCGAGTACGACGTGACGTGGTTCGAGGAACCTGTCTCGTCGGATCATCTCGACGCGTTGCGTTTCATCCGCACGCAGACGCCGAGCATGGATATTGCGGCGGGCGAGTACGGCTACGACCGGTTCTCCTTCCGCCGGATGGTCGAGGCGGGCGCGGTGGATGTCTTGCAGGCGGACATGACGCGCTGCGCGGGCGTGACGGGCTGGTTGCAGGCGGCGGCGATTGCGCATGCATTCGCGGTGCCGTTCTCGGCGCACTGCGCGCCGGAACTCCACGCGCATGTCGCCTGCGCCGCGCCGGAGTTCCGCAACGCCGAGTACTTCCACGACCATGTCCGGATCGCGCACATGCTCTTCGATGGCGTGCCGGAGCCTGTTAACGGCTGCCTGCGGCCCGATCCGTCGCGGCCCGGATTAGGGTTGGAATTGAAGCGGCGCGATGCCGAACGGTGGGAGGTGTGACCCTACATACCTGGGAGCGGCGTCATTGTCGTGGCTCGCCGCTACAATTATTAGATCGTCATGGGGATAAGAGGCGTTTCACATAACGGGTTCACGGTTCGACTAGCGAAGGGACACGATCACATGGCAGAACAAGCGGTAACAGTGCAGGAACCGACGACCATCGAGGGGACGGCCGCCGATGTCTTCATCGAGACGATCCACAACTGGGGGGTTGATACGATCTTCGGCCTCCCCGGTGATGGCATCAATGGCCTGATGGAGGCGCTCCGGGTCCATCAGGAGAAGGTGCGATTCGTGCAGGTACGGCACGAGGAAGCCGCCGCCTTCATGGCGTGCGCATACGCGAAGTACACCGGCCGTCTTGGCTGCTGTATTGCTACTTCCGGCCCCGGTGCGATTCACCTGCTGAATGGCCTCTACGACGCGAAGATGGACGGTCAGCCGGTGTTGGCGATCACCGGTATGACCTATCACGACATGATCGGTACCTTTTATCAGCAGGACGTGAACACTGAGCGGCTGTTCGAGGATGTGACCGTCTATGACGAGCGCGTGATGAGCGGATCGCAAGCGGAAGAACTGGCGAATATGGCGTGTCGGGCGGCGCTCAGTCGGCGCGGGGTGGCGCATATCACCTTTCCGAACGATTTGCAGGAAGTGAAGCACGATGCGGGGCGATCCAAGGCGAATATCCCCTCACATACCTCGACGAACTACCGTCCCGAACACGCGCTGCCGACACATGGCGAACTCGAACGGATGGCGGAAATTCTCAACAGCGGGAAGAAAGTAGCGATTCTCGCCGGGCGCGGCGCGCTCGATGCGACCGACGAGTTGGAGCAAGTCGCGGATTTGCTCGCCGCACCGATCGCGAAGCCGCTCCTCGGTAAAGCCGCCGTACCCGATGAAAGCCCCTATACGACGGGTGGCATCGGCTTACTCGGCACCGCACCCTCCGAAGAAGCGATGGAGAACTGCGATACGTTCTTTATGATCGGCTCGTCGTATCCCTATATTGAATTCCTGCCAAAGCCCGGCGCGGCACGCGGCGTGCAGATTGACATTGACCCCGAGCGGATTGGCCTGCGCTACCCCGTCGAGATCGGCGTCGCGGGCGACGCAAAGACCGTTTTGCAGGCGCTGATTCCCCTCCTCACGCGCAAGAAAGATCGCTCGTTCCTCGAAACGGCACAGAAGGGGATGAAGAAATGGTGGGCGCTCCTCGATGAGCGGGGGCAGCGCACCGATACCCCGATGAAGCCCCAGGTCGTCGCATGGGAGTTGAACCGGCTCCTCGCGGACGATGCGATCATCAGCACGGATAGCGGCACGATCACAACGTGGGCGGCGCGCTACCTCCGCATCAAGCGCGGGCAGATGTTCTCCTGCTCCGGCAACCTCGCCACGATGGCGCCCGGTTTCCCGTATGCCAATGCCGCGCAGATCGCCTACCCGGATCGGCAGTGTGTCGCGCTCGTCGGCGACGGCGGCTTCACGATGCTGATGGGCGAACTGGCGACCGCCGTGAAGTACAATCTGCCGGTAAAGATCATCATCTTCAAGAACAACGTGCTCGGGCAGATCAAGTGGGAGCAGATGGTCTTCCTCGGCAACCCGGAGTACGGTGTCGAATTGCAGCCGCTCGACTTCGCCGGGATCGCCGACGCGGCGGGCGCGAAGGGCTTCACGATCACCGATCCGAAGCAGTGCCGCGCGACGCTGGAGGAGGCGCTTCGTCATCCCGGCCCGGCGATTATCCAGGCGGTGGTGGACCCGAACGAGCCGCCGATGCCGGCCGGGGTCAAGCCCGAACAAGCCCTGAAGATGGGTGAGGCGCTTCTGCGCGGTGAACCAAACCGCGTCCGCATCGGCACGACGCTCTTCCGCGATAAGGTGGATGATCTCTTCGTAACGGGTGGCCATGCGAACGGCGCGGATGAAGGCCTGATTGACAAGGTGAAGGACAAGATTCGCGGTGTTGTCGAGTGATGGCGCGATCTGACGTTCACACATCGCGGCCACAGGAATTCATAAACGAGGGCGATTTGCTGCTTCAGCACGTCCGCGAGGGGCGGTTCCAGCGCAGTCTCGCGCTGATCGCTGGCTTTTCGAGCATTCTCAGCGGGCTGGAAGTGGCCTACGAGCATTACCGGGGCAGTTACAGCCAGCGCGTCATGTA
>JALYUS010000794.1 GCA_030853625.1 Chloroflexota bacterium | reverse complement strand
GCAGCGCGACGGGGTGTCCGATGATCGTCGGCACGCTCGGCGCGCTCGAATGCCGTGTGGTGAACACGATGGAAGCGGGCGACTCCATCCTTGTCCTCGCGGAAGTGATCGAAGCGCACGCCGCGCGCGAGGGCGAACCGCTGACCATGCAGGCGGCGGGATTCAAGCATGCGGGGTAGGTTCGAGGTTCGAGGTTCGGAGTTCGGAGTTCGGAGTGAAGCCGGAATCCCGCTCCGAACCTCGAACTCCGAACCACCCTCACTTACTTAGTCGCGGGTCCAACGCGTCGCGGAGGGCATTGCCGACGATGATCAGCGCGAGCACGGTGAGGGCGATAAAGAAGCCGGGGATGAAGACCAACCCCTTCGATTTGGTGAGGTACTGCTGCGCGTTCGTGAGCATATTACCCCAGGAGGGCGTCGGCGGCTGGATGCCGAGGCCGAGGAACGAGAGGGCCGCTTCGGTGAGGATGAAGCCGGGCACCGCGTTCGTCGCGAAGATAATGACGAGGTGCGTAACGTTCGGAAGAATATGCCGCCCGATGATGATATGATCCGGCGCGCCGATGACGCGCGCCGCCTCAACATACTCCCGCCGCCGAATCGAGAGGATCTCCGAACGGACGAGCCGCGCCAGCCCGAACCAGCCGAGTAGTGCGATCACGATCGAGAGAATCACCGGGCCGACGCGAAAGAGCGCGCCGATCAGGATGAGCAGGATCAACCCAGGAATCGAGAGCAGGAGGTCCACAAAACGCATCAGCACGGCGTCCACCCAACCGCCATAGTAGCCAGCGACTGCGCCAACCAGTGTGCCGACGACCACCGCCACGACTACCGCGAGGGCGGCGACGCCGAGCGAGACCTGCGCGCCGTAGACGATGCGCGTCAGAACATCACGGCCCAGTTCGTCCGTTCCGAACCAGTGCGCGCGGCTCGCCGGATCGAAATTGTCGAGTAGACTCTGCTTCGACGGGCTGTAATGCGTGACGTAGCGCGAGATCAAGGGCGCGCAGAGCGCGATCAGGATGAGCAAGCCGGTGATCACCAGCGCGGCGAGCGCCATTTTGTTGCCACGAAAGCGCCGCCACGCCCGCGCCCCATTGCTCTGCGGCCGCCGGAAGGCCGCACGCTCCTCCTGACCGCCAAGCAGAGTGGTCGCCGCACGCTGAGAGGGAATCTCCGCCGCCATCGTCGTTCCTCGCTTTATTCGTATTGGACGCGCGGATCCGCGACGCCGTAAAAGATATCCGCCAGCAGGTTCGAGAAGACGGTGATAATCGCGAAGAAGAGCGCTAGCCCCATCACCACCGTATAATCGCGGTTCCGGGCCGAGTCAACGATGAAACTGCCGACGCCGGGCCAGCTGAAGATCGTCTCGATGATCGTCGCGCCGGCGAAGAGGCCGGGGATGTCCAGCCCGACCAGTGTAATCAGCGGCAGAGAGGCGTTGCGGAAGGCGTGGCGCATCATCACCGATCGCTCATCCACCCCTTTCGCCCGCGCCGTCCGCACGTAATCCTGATTGAGCACTTCGAGCATCTGCCCGCGAATGTAGCGAATCCAGCGCGCCACCTGGACGAGCGCGAGCGTCAGCGCGGGAAGAATCAGATGCTTGGCGCGGTCGAGTGGATCGCCGCCATGCGGCAGCGTCTGCGTGCCACCCGACGGCAGCCACGGCAACCCCCATGACTGGAACTGCACCGCGAAGAAGAGGATAAAGAGCAGCCCAAGCCAGAAGGACGGCACCGCCTGACCGAGCGTCGAAAAGATCGTCGCGAGGTAATCGAAGAAGGTGTTGCGCTTGATCGCCGAGAGCACGCCGACCGGGACCGCGATCAGGAGCGAGATGAGCAGCGCGGCCAGGGTAAGAACGAGAGTATTCCCGACTCGCTCCTGGAGCGTCTGGCGGACGGGCCGGTAGGTCTTCAGTGAGATGCCCATGTCACCGTGCGCGAGTTGCGTGATCCAGGTGATGTACTGTTCCGGCAGCGGCTTATCAATGCCGAGCGTCTTTTTCAGGCTTTCGAGGTCGGCGGGCTTGACGTTCGGATCGAGCCGGTATTCGTCTATCGGGCTACCGGGTGTCAGATGGACAATCGCAAAGACGATCAGCGTGATGCCGATCACCAGCCACGGAATCTGGATCAAACGACGGAGAACGAATCTACCCATGAGAGAACCTCACCCCCCGGCCCCCTCTCCTTTGCCCTGGGGCAAAGGAGAGGGGGAGAAAGACGGACGAAGATGCGTAGCGATGGTTGCGAGGATGTGTGGCAGGTCGGTTTCGACGGATTCGGCGGGAATGCGAAGCAGGCGATACCCTTGCGACTCCAATATGCGTTGCCGTTCGGCATCGTGTTCGTGTTGTCCTTCGTGAATGATCCCATCTACTTCAATGATGAGGAGATGCCGTTGCGCGCAAAAATCAACGATGAACGGGCCGATGACGGATTGCCGCCGGAACTTCGCGCCCCGCAGTTGCCGGTCCCGCAAAGCATCCCACAGCAACGCTTCTGATCGTGTCGGCACAGTGCGAAACTCCCGCGCCCGCTCAACAATTTCCCGCGTCATCGTGGCATACACCCCTTCGTCTCCCCGCATTCCTCCCCCTCTCCTTTGCCCCCAGGCAAAGGAGAGGGGGCCGGGGGGTGAGGTTCCCCTTATTTCCCATCCGTCACGTACCACAGGTTCGCGTAGTTCCGGTCGGAACCGGCGACGCCGTTCGGGATGCGGTTCATGACGCGCTTGTTGACGCCGATGATTCCCTTCGGGAAGTCGGAGACCATCGCGGGCGCGTCCGTGAGTACCTGATTTTGCATGTCAACGTAGGCTTGCTTGCGCTTCTCCTGATCGAGCGTCTGCAACCCCTGCTTGAGCAGCCCATCAACCTTATCGCTCTTGTAATCGTAACTGTTGAAGCCGCCACCGTGCTGCCCGGAGTCCCACATCGTCGTCTGGTCAGGGTCCACGCCCCAAGAGAAGCCGACGAGGAACATCTCGAAGTCGAAGTTCTTGTTGATCCGGTCGAGGTAGACGCTGAACTCCTCGAACTGCGGCTTCATCTCGACGCCAATCGCCTTCCACGACTCCTGCAAGACGAGCAGGTAATTCTCGCGCGTCTTGTTGCCGCTGTTCGTCCACATCGAGAACGAAAGCCGCTTGCCATCCTTCGCGCGGATGCCGTCCGCGCCTGCCTTCCAGCCCGCATCGTCGAGCATTTGCGCCGCTTTCTTCGGGTCGTACTCGTACTTCGTGGTGATCTTGTCCGGCTGATAGGCCCACGAGAGCACCGGCTCCGTCCCGATGGCGACGACGCCGAGACCGTTGAAGAGCTTCTTGACGATAGAGGCGCGATCCACCGCGTAGAAGAGCGCCTGCCGCACCTTAACATCCTGGAAGAGCGTCGTCTTCGTCGGATCGAGGTTGTAGCCGAAGTAGGTAAACGAGAAGGTGTCGTACGTCGCAATGTTGAGGTTCGCCTGCTTGGTGGCGTCGTCGTAGAGTTCCGGCGAGAGGGTGCCGTAGTCCACTTCGCCTGTCTTCATGGATTGATAGAGACTGGTGGAGTCCTTCGACACCTTGTAGATGTAGGTGTCGAGCGCGGTCGCGCCCCGGTGATACTCCGGGTTGCCGACGAGCGTGACGTGATCGCCCTGCTGATATTCCTTGAACTTGAACGGGCCAGTGCCAACGGGCTTCGTTGTGCTGTACTCATTGGTGCGGAAATCCTTCGGCGCGACACTGCCGAAGATGTGCTTCGCGACGAGGCTGTAGTTCGCATCGTTGACAAGGAAGGGCGCGACGACACCCTTGAGGGTGAAGACGACCGTCTGCGGGTCTGTGACCGTGACTGAAGCGATGTCCTGATTAAGCGTCCCGGCGCGCTGCGAGCCGGTGTCCGGGTTCATGTAGGAATCATAGGAGAACTTCACGTCGTCGGCGGTGAAGGGCTGGCCGTCGTGCCATTTGACGCCCTGCTTGAGCGTGAACGTGTAGGTCTTGCTGTCCGGCGCGATGTCCCACTTCGTGGCGAGATTCGGGATCGGTTGCAGGGTGTCCGGGTCAATATCCACGAGCCGGTCATAGAGCAAGCCGTTGATAAGGCCGGACGTTGTGTCCCCTTGCAGGACCGGGTTGAAGGTGCGCACATCGGACGCACCGCCCTCGATCAGCGTGCCGCCCTTCTTGATTCCCGTCGTGAGAATCTGTGACTTCACCTTGCCGGTACCGATAGCCCCGGCGACGGGCGCGCCAGCGGGGGCGGAACCGGCCGCCGTCGTACCGGCGGGCTTGGCAGCGGCGGACCCAGCCGCAGAGGTCGTCGCGGCGGGAGCGGCGCTCGTTGACGCGGCGGCCGGAGCAGTCGTTGCCGCCGATGGTGCGGTCGTCGCGCCGCTGGTCGTGCTCCCCGCTTTTGGTGTGTCGGTGGCAGCACTACTGCCGCCGCAAGCGGCGAGAATCGCCGTCCCCGCCGCAACCGCCGCCCCACTGAGGAAATGCCGCCGACTCAGGTGTTTCAGTGCCTCGTCCATGTCAAGTCTCCTTTCATCATCATCGCCACGACATTCCTTCCCCTCTCGCTCCCCCTCTCCTTTGCCTCAAGGCAAAGGCTCCGTACGAGAGGGGGCCGGGGGGTGAGGTTTCCCTTATTTCCCGTCCGTCACATACCACTGGTGCGCGTTGAAGCGCGTGCTGACGGCGTTCGGGATGAAATTCTTGATGCGCTTATTGACGCCGGTGATGGACTTGGGGAAGTCCGTCACGAGCACGGGGCAATCCGCCGCGATCAGGTTCTGCGCCTGGACATAGAGGTCCGTCCGCTTGGCGCGATCCAGCACATGCAGCGCCTGATCGAGCGCCGTATCCACCTGCGGATTCTTGTACGCACCATAATTCAGGCCACCGGGGAACTGCGTGCTGCCGAAGCGCGCCTGAATATCCGGGTCCACGCCGTACGCGAACCCTTCCCAGAACGCCTCGAAGTCGTGCGTCTTGGCGAGGCGGCTAACGAAGATGTTGAAATCCTCGCTCTGCGGCGTCATCTCGACGCCAATGGTCTTCCAATTCTCCTGAAAGACACCCATGTATGCAGCCCCAGTAACATCCGTGTAGGTGCGCATCGTGAACGAAAGCCGCTTGCCGTCCTTCACGCGGACGCCATCTTTGCCCTTCACCCACCCCGCTTCATCGAGCAACTGGTTCGCCTTCTGCACATCGAACGCGTATTTCAGCGCGATTTTGTCGGGTTGGTAGGCCCACGAGCGGATCGGCTCCACGCCGACGCCGACCGTACTCAAACCCTGGCGGATGCTCCTGACAATTCCTGGTCGGTCGAGCGCATAACAGAGCGCCTGCCGCACCTTGACATCCTGAAAGAGCGGCGTCTTGGCGGGATCGAGATTGAAGACGAGGATCGAGTAACTGAACGTGTCGTAGGGTACCGTGTCGAAGTTCGTCTGCTTCTTCGCATCGTCGTAGAGCGTCGCCTGGACGGCGCCAACATCTACCTCGCCCGTCTTCAGTTGCTGCACCGTGACGGTCGAATCCTTGACGACCTTGAAAACATACTGGTCGAGCGCGGTCGCGCCCTGATGGTAGTTCGGGTTCCCGGTCAGGGTGATATGGTCGCCCTGCTTGTACTCATTGAAGACGAATGGCCCCGTGCCGACCGGCTTGCTCGTGGAGAACGGATGCGTCGGGATCTCCTCCGGCTTGACACTGCCGAGGATATGCTTCGGGACGATTGCATACATGTCGTTGACGAGGAAGGGTGCGATCACATCCTTTAGCGTGAAGACGAC
>JALYUS010000786.1 GCA_030853625.1 Chloroflexota bacterium | reverse complement strand
CTATTGCCCGAAGTGCGGAGTGTCATTCGAGACGGGCGGATTCGAGCAGACGACGTACCCGCGTTGTGATGCATGCGGGTTCGTCTTCTTCCGCGGCCCGTCACTTGCCAGCGGCTGCATGGTCGTCGAGGATGGACGATTGCTGCTGGCGATGCGCGGCATCGAGCCATACGATGGCTCGTGGTACGTCCCCTCCGGCTTCGTGGATTATGGTGAGACGCCGGAAGCGGCTGCGGTGCGCGAACTGATGGAGGAGACGGCGCTGACCGTGCGCATTCTCGGCCTCGCTGAGGTGCTCGCCTGGCACGATGATCCGCGTAAGGATGGCGTGATGCTCTTCTACCGGGCGGAGCGGATCGCGGGAGAGGCGAAGGCGGGCGATGATGCGCGGGAGATCGGCTGGTTCGCGCCGGACGACCTGCCGGAAAATATCGCCTTCGCGGTGCATCGAGCGGCGATCCATCGCTGGCGCGATGAAATGCTCTCTCGAAATGGTGGCGACGGGCTTTAGCCTGCCGAACGCTCTCCATGCAGCAGGCTAAAGCCCGCCGCCACCATTTCGAGAGAGTATTTCATCGCGCCAGCGATGGATCGCCAGCCGATGCACTGCGAAGGCGATATTCTCCGGCAGTGCGTCCGGCGCGAACCAGCCGACCGACCGCGCATCATCGCCCGCCTTTGCCTCCCCCGCGACCCGTTCCGCCCGGTAGAAGCGCATCACGCCATCCTTGCGCGGATCATCGTGCCAGGTGAGCACGTCAGCGAGGCCGAGAATGCGCACGGTCAGCGCCGTCTCCTCCATCAGTTCGCGCACGGCCGCCGCTTCCGGTGTCTCACCGTAATCTACGAAGCCGGAGGGGACGTACCACGAGCCATCGTATGGCTCGATACCACGCATCGCCAGCAGCAATCGTCCATCCTCGACGACCATGCAGCCGCTCGCAAGGGACGGGCCGCGAAAAAAGACGAACCCGCATGCGTCGCAGTGCGGATACGCGGTCTGCTCGAATCCGCCTGTCCCGAATGGCGCCCCGCACTTCGGGCAATAGCGCATCCCCGCCCAGAATGACATCAGCGCCTCTCCTCCTTCACGACCGGATCACCGGGCATGGGGAAGTGACGGCTGCAACCCTTCCGGCAGCGGCGAGCGGTAGGCCTTACCGCCCGTCGCTTCGGCGTGCTCCGCGCGTGCCCGCTCGCGCAGGGCGGGATCGCTGACGAGCATCGCGCCGGTGCGCGCCATCGCCTTCGCCGCATGGAGCATCCCCTTATGCCCGATGGACATCGCGCCCGTCGCGGTGATTCCCCAACTATGCCCCGGCACGCCGACCGCCCAGCACGCCGTCCACACCTGCACCGTCGGCGTGATCCATGAGACATCGGCCACGTCGGTAGAGCCGGGCATTACCTTTCCCTTGTCCAACGGGGCAAAGACGTCGCCCGTCAGTGACTGATCGAGAAGGCTCGCGGGTAGCCCGTGACTCTCGATCACGCCCGCGCGCACGGCCACCGGATAGGCGTCCGCGATCGCCTGCGCGTAGGCGCGCTCGCTCTCCGTGAACACCATCGGCCCCATCTCCTCCAGCACCGCCAGGGCGGCGTCCGCGAGGGTCAGGTTCGGCAGACAATTGTACGCGCCGCACTGGTAGGCTTCTTCTACCGCCGTGCCGGTCATCAGCGTCGCGCCACGGGCGATGTCGCGCACGCGCGCCGTGATCGCCTCCACCTGATCGCGCCGTGGCGCGCGGACGAAGTACCAGACCTCCGCCTCGTCCGGCACGACATTCGGCGCGCCGCCACCGTTCGTGATGACGTAGTGGATACGGGCCGTCTCGATGATATGCTCGCGCAGGAAGTTGGCACCGATGTTCATCAACTCGACGGCATCGAGCGCGGAGCGGCCCATCTCCGGCGCCGCCGCCGCGTGCGCCGTCTGACCCCGGAAGCGGAATTTGAGATTGTCTACCGCGAGGCTGCTGCCGCACTGGACGGTATTGACGCCGCCGGGGTGCCAGGTGAGCGCGGCATCGAGGTCATCGAAAGCGCCCGCGCGGGCCATGTACACCTTGCCGGTGATCGTTTCTTCCGCCGGGCAGCCGTAGTAGCGCACGGTGCCGGATTGCCCGGTCTCCTGGAGCCACGACTTGAGAGCCATCGCGGCGGCGAGTGCGGCGGTGCCGAGCAGGTTGTGCCCGCACCCGTGCCCCGGCCCCTCGGCGACGACCGGGTCCTGCCCCGACTGCGACTTCTGCGACAGTCCCGGCAGCGCGTCATACTCGCCGAGGTAGCCGATCACCGGCGCGCCGCTCCCCCATTCGGCCATGAACGCGGCCGGCAGCCCGCCGACATCTCGCG
>JALYUS010000268.1 GCA_030853625.1 Chloroflexota bacterium | reverse complement strand
ACGAGATCATCGTACAGCAGCTCGACGGGGAGGCGTGGGAGTGTGGGGAGATCGCCATCGTCGGGCGACCGGCGACCCTGACCGAGTGGTGCGGCAAGCTGATCGAGTGGGAGATGCACCTCGCGGTGATGCCACTCTCACGGATCACGGGCGGCCCATACGACGGCGGCCACGTCCTGATGGCAATCGGCGACACGCGGCTCTACTTCGCCGTGCCCGCAGCCGCGATCCCGGCCCTCCGCCCCTGGCTGTCCGACCGCGACGACGCGGAACTCCGGCGGCGCACCCCGTCGTGAACGGCATGGGGTCATCCATGCCCACTGTCGGCATTTCCCGTCGTCGACCTCCCGCCGCGAGAACGAGGGTCGCAGGGCCCTCAATCTGCCCTGAGGGCACCCGGCTCCGCTGCGCGTCGCTCTGCGGCCTTGACCGCCCTGCACCCGCAACCGTAGCGGCGGGGGACGCCGGGAAATGCTGCGAACAGAAAGGAGCGCGCGATGGGTGAGCGCGACCGAACGATGAACGATCACGAACTCGAATGGTGTGAAAACGAAGACTTGCGCCATGCCTACCACCGCACTCGCGCCGAGATGATCCAGCACTGGAAGCGGGAATGGGCGACGGGCAAGACGCCGATCTACTTCCTCGAAGCCGAGGATGATTGGACGCCGGTGCCGATGGATCGTGCCTTCTGGCAGATGGTCATGGGGGGCCTGGACGGATTGCGGCGGTACCTCGCCCGCGCGGGTGTCCTGCAAGGCGACGACTGAGGCGCGGCGCGGTCAGCGCGGGGCGGAATCATCCTTCCTTCGCCGTCCCCCACCGCCACGTTGCCCGTGCAGGGGATGATCCGGCGAAGAGACCCCGACTTTCCCCAGGTGCGTGTGCCGATACCGTTCCACCTCGGCGGCAGAAACGACCCACACCGACCCCAACCGCTTGGCGTGGAGGATGCCGCGCGTGATCTGGCGTAGAAGCGTGGTGCGGTGGAGGCCGAGCCGTTCCGCCGCCTGCGTGACCGTCAACATGTCCGTCTCCTCATTCGCCATATCGCTAGCATAATCGTGCGGCGATTGCAGGGCAATGGGGTTGACATCATGCGTCAAACGATGTATGATGAATAGGTCAGATGGAGCGACCACTGACACAGGAAATGCCCCAGCCGGTGTGCAACCACCGCCGGGGCTGACCAGAGGGAGCAACCCCCATGGCGAGCACAGCGTACGTCACCTTTACCGTCCCGACAACCGTCCAGATTCCCCGCATCATTACTCCCCAAACCGACCCCGAAACCGCCGACTATGCGGTGCGCGCCTTCTACGGCGTTACCTACTCGTGGCACAACCATCAGGACGGCGACGGCGTGCTCGCGACCCGCGGCACCATCCAAGCGTTCGTGACGGCGTTGCTGGAGAGCGGGGCGGTGACGGTGCTCTACGAGGACGCGAAGCACGAGCAGACCGCCCGCACCCTCTACCCCAGCGCCGTGATGCTGACGGAAGAGCATTACGTCGCGTGCAAGGCCTACTGCACCTTCCGCCAACGGACACAGACCTTCCGGCTTGATCGGATGCGTTGCGTCCATCCCGTCACCTTCCCCGGCGAGATCGCGGCGGCGTGACGCCTACAGGGGACGGTGCAGAGCCGCCCCCGACCACCCCCTTTGGCCACGACGGAGCGAACGGGAGGCGTTGCTATGCCCTACACACAGACGGTGTTCGCGCTGGACGGCGCGGCAGCATCCAAAAATGAACAAATGTCTGTTCCTGCGTTCGCGGCGCACCGGGGTGGATGGACGGCAACGCGGCGGCACACGCTGACCCCCGCCGGGAAACGCTTGCCTGACGACGTTTGGGATGAGTACCGCTTCGAGTGTGAAACACGCGACCGTTTGCACCTGCCGGACGTGAGCCGCACCGAATTCCGCGACCTGCGCGATTGGACTGATGGATGCAAGGAGAATGACGATGACGGCGATTGGATCACCGTACCGGACAGCGATGCCCCGCCGTATGGCTGCATCCGCCTGTGATCATGGCGCGGGCGGGCACGACGAGAAGATGCAGGATGCGCTCGCGACATTGGAACAAGGTATTGCCGCCGTCCTTGACGGCGACGGTTTCGCCCGCTATCTCGCCGCGCTCGCCCGCTTCCACATGTACAGCCCGAATAATGTCGCCTTGATTCATGCCCAGCGGCGCGACGCCACGCACGTCGCCGGGTACCGGGCATGGCGGGCGCTCGGGCGGCAGGTGAAGAAGGGGGAGCGGGGCATCCGCATTGTCGTCCCCCACCGCGTCCGCGTCGCGCCGGCGGAGGACGGCGGACAGGACGTGCAGATGATCACCGGCTGGGGCGTGGGATTCGTCTGGGACATTGACCAAACCATCGGGGAACCGCTCGCCGCCCCGCCGATCCACGGTGCGCTCACCGGCGATGCGACAGTCGCGGCGATGGTGCGCGAGGAACTGATCTGCTGGTTACGACGGGAGGGCGCGACACTGGTGTGGAAGGAGACGGGGCGGGCGAACGGGTATTACCTACCCCACACCCGCGAGATCGCCATCCACCACGACCTCACCGGCGTACCGGAACTGAAAACGCTCGTGCATGAGGCAGCACACTTCGCCGCTGACCACTGTGGGGGCGTGCGATGGGAGGACGCAGAGACGGTGGCGGAGGGGGCGGCATACACCGTGTTGTCCCATTTCGGTCTCGACACGAGCGGCTACAGTTTCGGGTACGTCGCGCACTGGGCGCGCGACGTGGCGGTGGTGCGGCGCAACCTCGCGGCGATTCAGGCGGTCGCGCACCGGCTGATCGTCGCCATCGAGGGAAATGACGAACGCGGGGAAGGGGAGGGGTGAGCGGAGAGCAGGATAGGGTGGCGCGGGGCGGCAACCCCGCCCTCTGCCACCATAACGGGCAAAGGAGGCCGACAATGGCGATGTATCGGATGACGGTGACAGGGGAGTGGAGCGTGAACGACGGGCGACTGCTGTTCGGGCGGGTGATGTGCGCGTTCGGGGCGGAGGGGAGCGTCGCGGCGATGGAAACCGCACACAGCCTGCTCGCCGTCCTGTTCGCCGCCCC
>JALYUS010000746.1 GCA_030853625.1 Chloroflexota bacterium | reverse complement strand
CTAAGAAAGGTGGGATCGCTAATCTTTCTGTTGAACCTCTTTCTCTCTTCCCTCTCTGCGTTCTCTGCGTCTCTGCGGTTCATCCCCGGTTTCCCTCGTATCCGTGTATCATGCCGCGAGTGGGGTTGGCGTGCAATCGCGGGCGAGGTGGATGTGGCGACGTTTTTTCCGAGCGATTTTGTCTGGGGTACGACGACATCGGCCTATCAGATCGAGGGCGCGGTGCGTGAGGACGGGCGGGGTGAGACGATCTGGGATCGCTTCACACATACGCCGGGCAACGTGCGGGATGGCAGCACTGGCGATGTCGCCTGTGATGCGTACCACCGCTACCGCGATGATAATGACCTGATGCGGCGCATCGGTGTCAATGCCTATCGTTTCTCGGTCGCGTGGTCCCGCATCTACCCGGAAGGATATGGGCGGCTGAACGGCGCGGGATTGGATCATTACGAGCGCGTCGTGGATACCCTGCTCGCGGCAAACATCGCGCCCTACCTCACGCTCTCCCACGGCGATCTCCCGCAAGCATTGCAGGAGCGCGGCGGCTGGGCGAACCGCGACACGATTTCCGCCTTCGCGGAGTACGCAGACACCCTCTCCCGCCGCCTCGGCGATCGCGTCGCCCACTGGGTGACGCAGAACGAGCCGTGGCACGTCGCCTATCACGGCCACGTCACGGGCGAGCATGCGCCGGGACTTCGCAGTTGGAAAACGGGTATGCAGGTGGCGCACAACCTCCTCGTCTCGCATGGCGAGGCCGTGCCGATTCTCCGCGCGAACGGCAATGCGGCGACGCGGATCGGCATCGCGGTCGGTGTCACACCCTGTTATCCCGCGACGGATCGCGAGGCGGATGTCGCGGCGGCTGTCCGGTACGACGGGTTCGCGAACCGCTGGTATCTCGATCCGCTCTTTCGCGGCATGTACCCGGACGATCTGATGGAACTGTTCGGGGCGGACGCACCGGAGGTACGAACGGCGGACATGGCAAAGATCGCCATCCCGATTGATTTCCTCGGTATCAACTACGCCACGCACGCCGTCATCCGTGACGATCCAACCGCCCCGATCATGGCGGCGCGCGTTTCGCCGGACAATGAGACGGGTATGGCTGGCGTTGAGGGATGCTATGACGTGCTGACGCGCGTGCAGCGGGACTACGCGCCCGCATCCATCCTCATCACCGGCAACGGCGCGCCCGACCACGCCGAACCGGACGAACACGGCATCATCCATGACCGCGCCCGGCTCGACTACCTGCGCGCCATCTTCCCGCAGATGCTCCGCGCGCTCGACGCGGGCGTGCCGCTCCGGGGTTACTTCCTCTGGACGTTGATGGACTGTTTCGCCTTCCCCGGCGGCTATAGCACCCGCTTCGGCATCGCCTACACCGACTTTGCCACCCAGACCCGCACCCTGAAAGAGAGCGGTCACTGGTATGCCCGCGTCATCGCCGAGGGCGAAGTCCGCGATGCCTGATCGCGGCGATTAGCCGGAGGCACTGACCACTGTTACGTGCCCATGTTCGTGTTCGGCAGACTTCGGCGCGACGACAATCCGCACATCGCGATCAAGCGCGTTCAGAAAGCGTAGTAACCGTCCCATCGAGAAATCATCGAGTTGGCCGGTTGGCCGCGCAGCAGTGCAGTTAATTCAGACAGGCTTATGCTGAGGAGCGGCGCTCGCCATGCCGTCACCAGTCTGGTAGGGGCGCACGCTGTGCGCCCTCTTCCCGTTCGCTTTCCTCACTGCCAGCAGGCGGGATCGCATTGGAAGGGCGCACGCTGTGCGTCCCTACACAGCAATACCATCACCATCGTGAAAGAGTATTATTTCTTCTCCGCTCCTGCGGGCTGGTAGGTGAGAACGACGACGCCTGAACTGAACGTCTTTGTCTCGACAAGTTTCAGATTCTTCGTCTCGCTCCCCTCGCGGAAGAGACGCTTTCCGCTCCCCAGGACAATGGGATAGATCATGAGCCGGTACTCATCAACGAGGTCATGCTGCATCAGCGTCTGGACAAGAGCGCCACTACCGGCGACCAGGATGTCCTGACCGGGCTGTTGCTTCATCTTCGTGACCGTTTCCACGACGTTCCCCTCGATCACCGTTGCATTCCACGTCATCTCTTTCAGGGTCGTTGAAGCGACATACTTGGGGAGGCTGTTCATTCGTTCACCAAAGTCCCCGGTACCGGTCATCGTTGGCCAGGCGGCGGCAAAGCCTTGATAGGTCACGCGCCCCAGGAGAAGCGCGTCGCTCGCAAAGAGTTCATCGTACTTATACGTCGCCGCCTCGTCATTCCAGAATTGAAAGGACCACTGGCCGGGTTCTTCCATCACGCCATCCAGCGTCACATACTCCGTGACAATGACTTTTCTCATCGAACCCTCCCGCGTGGATACCTGCCCTATTTGGGCGATAGAATCTATGTTCTGATACTAGCATCACCGTCAAGCCCTGCGGGATCAGGATCACCCCGCTGCATCAACCGTCGCGCGAGCGCCCGCTCCTCCGGCCCCACTGTGCCGAGAGCGAGCAATGCAACGCAATAGACCGCGCCACCGATCACCGCGCCCGCCCACGCACCTAGCCCCACTCGCCACCCGATGTCCCAGGCAACAATCGCGAAGAGCGCCGCCGCGACGCACGGCTGCCACGTGAGCCGGACGAGCGGCAGTGGGCCGAGGAAGCGGCGAATCCAGAGCACGAAGGGGACAAACAAGACGACTTCCGACAGCACGGAGATCACCGCCGACGCTCCGTACGAATAGCGCGGGATAAAAAGCAGGTTCGCGACGATGTTGAAGATCACCGTCGCGACGAACGCCCACGTCATCCGCCGCTGCTGGCCGAGGGCGATCAGGACGTACTGCGTCATGCCGTTGACGAACGAGAAAGGCAGTAGCCAGACGATCAGGCGAAGCGCGGTCGCTGCCCCCGGCAAATACGCCTTGCCGCCGACAATCCGCACAAATTCCGGCGCGAGGATCGTCACACCGACCGCCATCGGTAGGGCAAGAATGAGCAGCACGCGCACCGCGAAGTGATAGGTCCGCGACAGGCTGGTGCGGTCGCGCACCGCCTGCCGCGCCAACTGCGGAAAGAGTACGAGCGTGAATGTCGAGGAGATGATGAGCAACGTGTTGATTAACTTGATGCTGACGCCGTACAGTCCGACCGCCGTTTCCCCTTTGAATGGTTGGAGAATGAAGACATCGAGCGTGAAGAAGAGCGATTGCAGGAGCGCGTTGACGAGCAGCGGCCCGCCATCGCGCAGCAGGCGTTGTGCCGCGCCCCACGACAGCGACCATTCCGCCCGCACGCCGAGCCGCCGGATGAGCAGCATGATTGGCCCAAGTGTCAGCAGGTTCGCGACGACCGCCGCGACCGCCAGCCCAACCGGACCCCAGCCAACAAGAAGCGACCCCGCCCGCAGGCCCAGCCCGGCGAGGCTGCCGAGGATCGTCACTGCCGCCGGGATCTCGAACCGCTCCCGCCCGTTGAAGACGCTCGTCGCGGCGTCCGTGTAGGCGGTCGGCACGATCGAGAGCGCGAGCAAGGCGATCGCGCCGACCTGCACCGCGCCAATACCGCCCCACAGCGCGTTCGCACCAACAAAGAGCGCCAGCGGCGGTAGCGAGATCGCGAGCAACACGAGTCGCAGGAGCGTCGTCTGGCCGAGCAACGCCCCGGCCCGCTCCGGCGCGTGCGCGATCTGCTGCGTCGCGAGCACACCCAGCCCGAAGTCCGTCACCGTCTTCAGGTAGAGCCAGACGAGAATCGCGTACTGATATTGGCCGTTCCCGATTGGCCCCAGCGCGCGGAGCATGTACAGTGCGAAGAGGAAATCGAGCCCCTTGTTCGTGAACTGTGAGAGCAGGAGGAAGCCGCTATTCTTCACGACCCGTTGCACCGCGTTCGCGTCGCGCCCCTTGCTCCAACGCGCCCAGAATACCAGCGCCCCGACGAACGTCAGCGCGAGCAACAAGACAACAATGCCAGCAAACAGCACCTTCATGATGTACTGATTTGAACCGCGAAGGCGCGAAGGGCGCGAAGAAGGAGCGAAGAAGAAAGAGAGAAAGCAAAGGTCTTTTCTCTCTTTCTCATTCCCTTTCTCTTTCTCTTTCTTATCTTCACGCCCTTCGCGCCTTCGCGGCTCAATCGGTTTCCCCCCGGTAGACGCGGAGAAGGGCGCGGGCGGCATCGCCCCAGCCCATCGTGGCGGCACGCGCCAACCCCGCCGCGCGGCGGGTGGCGCGGGTCATCGCGTCCGCATCGAGGGCGGCGGTGATCGTCTCCGCAAGGGCGGTAGCATCGCCGGGGTCGGCGTACCAGGCAGCATTGCTGGCCACTTCGCGGTGCGGTGGAATGTCCGACGCGACGACCGGGACGCCGCACGCCAGCCCTTCCAGCACCGAGAGGCCGAACCCCTCGTACCACGCAGGCGCGACGACCGCATCCGCCGCATTGTACAGGGCGGGCAGCAGCGCGTCCGGCGGCGAGCCGAACTGCACCCGTCCGGCGAGATGGAGTTCCTGCAACGTCTCGAAGATCGGGCCGAACTGCCAGCCCTGCCGCCCGGCGATGACGAGCGTATGCGGCAATCCTGCCGCACACAGCCGGGCATAGGCACGCAGGAGCGTCGGGTAATTCTTGCGCGGCTCCAATGTGCCGACCGAAAGTAGGTAGGGCCGCTCCGCGCTCCCGACGAGGCCCGTCACTGCCATCCGTGCCTCGGCGCGCTCGCCGGGCGGATAGGGACGGAATCGCCCCTCAACGCCGTTCGGCACGACGCGGACGCGCTCCGGAGGGATATGCAGCCGCTCGACGATCTCCCGCGCGGTGAAGGCGGAGACGGCCAGCACCATGTCCGCCCGCCGCACGACGCGCGGGACAACGCCGCCGAGATACGCCGCCAGCGACGGCTCGGCGTAGCGCGGCACCGCGAGGAAACTGAGGTCATGCACGGTGACGAGTAGCCGGGCATGGCGGACGCGCGGCGCGACATAGTCGAGTGCGTGATAGCAATCCACCGGCCCGGTGAATTGCTCTACCGGCACCGGCAGGCGGGCGCGATACCAGAGGCGCGTCATCCACGCGGCAGGAAGCGGCAGTCGCTTAAAGGTCACGTTTTCGCCGGGGCCGTAGCCCGGCGCGGTTGCGGGGAGCCGGAGATCGCCCTCCGGCGGGTGCGGCACGGGCAGAAACCCATCCGGGATCACGCCATCCCGCCCCTCGGTCGCGTAGAGATAGGTATAGCGCGTCTCTCGATCGAGCAGCGGCAATGCCCGTGCCAGATGCCGCGCCACCCGCCCGATCCCCGCCCCCTGCGTCATCGCGGGCGTCACGTCGAGCGCGATACGGAGTGTCGCGTACTGAGTACTGAGTACTGAGGGCCCTGAATCCACGCTGTCTTCCCTGCACTCTCCACTGAGTACTCAGTACTCAGCACTCTCTCTACTTTTTCTTGCTGAAGATATAGAGGATGAGACCGATGAGGAGGACGCTCCAGTAGCCGATTACGCGGTCAATCACGGCGACGGAGGCGGCGGCGTTGCGCTCCACACCGACGAATTGCAGGATACCGACGATCCCCGTTTCGACCGCGCCAAGCCCGGCGGGGGTAAGCGGGATCGTCGTCAGAAGCGAAGCGGCGAGCGCGACAAAGACGGTGACGGCGAGCGAGACATGAATACCGAGCGCGCGGGTAATACAGAATACGCGCAACCCTTCCAGCGACCAGATGATCGTCGTCAGGCCGGTGAGCGAAGGCCAGCGGCCGAAGGAGCCGAAAATCCCCTCCTCCAGCCGCCGATACTGGACAGAAAACTTCTTCGGCACGATCCGTTCGAGCAGCCCTTCCGCCCGCCGCAGGACGAGCAGCCCGGCCAACCCACAGACCGCGAGCACGCCGCCGAAAACAAAGAGCGTTACGGCGATGCGCGGCACTTTGTTGCCGAAGACGAGGAGGCCACTGACGACGAGAAAACTAAAGAGGCCGAGAATATCCATCAGTCGCTCGGCGAGGATCGTGCCGAAGGTGCGCGTGAACGAGACGCCCGTCGCCTTCTTGAAGAGATAGCCGCGATAGACATCGCCCAGTTTCGCGGGCAGCAGCGTGTTCGCGAACCACGAGAGGATGAAGATTTCCATCAGCCCGAAGATGTTCGGCGTCTCAATCCCGTGTGCGCGGTCGTAACCCGCATTGCTGAGGATGATCTTCCAGCGCAGAGAACGGACCGGGAACGAGAGGTAGTAAATCGCGAACGCGCAGATGAGCAAGAGCGGGTTCGCGTTCTGGACATTGCGCCAGACTTCGTGGACGTTAATATTGAGACGCATCACAACGAGCACGATGATGACGATGGCGACAAGAAAGGAGAGGATCGTCCGGGGTTGCCGGAGGCGGTTCCCGAACGAGATGCCTTCCTCCGTGACCGCCTCGGCGACATCGCCGTGCGTGCTGTGCGCGGGATCAATCGCCTCCGGCGCACGGTCGTGGCGGACGGCATCGAGCGAGATGTCGTCCAATGGCTCCACGTCCGCGCGAGTACCGTTCGCAGGTGTCGTTACTTTCATCGCGGGATCAATCACCGGCGACTTCCTCGGTGCGGTACCAATCGTAGAGTCGGGCGATGCCGCTCGTGATGTCCGTCGTCGGGTGGTAGCCGAGCGCCGCGCGCGCCTTGCTATTATCCGCGAAGGTCACTGGCAGATCGGCGCGCAGGGCGGGCTGCTGCTCGATGATCGCCGGTCGCTCGACGATCCGCTCAACGACGCGGATCAGATCGCGAATGACGATCGGGCGCTCGTTGCCGAGATTGAAGACCCGAAAGCCGTCCGGCGTATCGAGCGCGGCGAGGATGCCCGCGACGGTATCCCCGACATAGGTATAGTCCCGTTGCACGGAACCATCGCCGCGCAACTGGATCGGCACGCCGCGATGCACGGCGTCCACGAAGCGATAAGTGGCAAGATCGGGCCGGACGCGTGGCCCGTACGCATTGAAGAAGCGAAGCGCGGTGACGGGCAGGTCGTGCAGCGATGTGTAACTCCGCGCCATCGCCTCCATCGCCGCTTTCGTCGCGCCGTATGGGGACATCGGCGTGAGCGGCTGATCCTCACGAAACGCCGTACCGCCCGTATCGCCGTAGACCGTCGAGGATGAGGCGACGACGATATGCCCAACGCCCGCCGCCACCGCCGCATCGAAGACATTGATCGAACCGAGGACATTGACGCGCGTGTATAGTTCCGCCTGCCCAACCGATGGGCCAACCGCCGCCATCCCCGCGAGATGGATCGCCGATTCCGGCTGCATTTCTGCGAATATGCGCCGGAGCGCGGGCGCATCGGTGATGTCGGCTATCTGGAGGCGAAATTGTGGGTGTTCGGCGGCGCGCGCGAGATTGCGCTGCTTGCGGGCGGCGGAATAGAGGAAATCGCTGAAGCAGTCGAGGGCGATCACCGCGTCGCCCCGCGCGAGCAATGCCTCCACGACGTGACTGCCAATGAATCCTGCGCCCCCGGTAACCAATACTCGCATGCGCTCCCGTACCTTGTCCACGACCGCCGCATCACCGATGCAGTGTACACGACGCCGTACGGACGGACAAATCAGACGCCATCGCGAATAGATCTCCGCCGCTGGAGAGCGGATGCCGGTGCAATTGAGTCGGTGGTGGCGGCCTTCAGCCCGCCATCACCGACCATCTAACAGAAGTCTACCGGTGCGGCGGCGCGGGTGCTGGCATGCCGGGCACCAGGGGGCGTGATCGCGGTGGCGGCGCGGGCGGTGGCATTGCCCCGCCGACTGCTCCACCCGGTCGCGGCGGTGGCACGGGCGGCGGCGCGCTCGTGTTGAGCACGACGCTGATGGTCGTGGTGTTCGGGTTCGCAATAGCGAAATCGGGTCGTCCATCCCCATTGAAATCTCCCACCGCAACCGCTGCGGGCGCGAGGCCGACGTTGACGGTAACGACCGTCGGAAAAGCGCCGCTACCGCCGTTGATGAGCACACTCGCCGTGTTCCGGGTCGCGTTGGCG
>JALYUS010000725.1 GCA_030853625.1 Chloroflexota bacterium | reverse complement strand
AGCATCTGCATCACCGGCGATCACGTCCCTGGCTACCCCCCCGACGACACAAACATCGGTTTCAGCGACCCCGACCTCTCCCACGGCGATCGCCGCTCCGACATCCCCATCAGTAATCACGCGGCTCCTCGCACCAACGAATATCCCCACGACGCCACCCCCACCGTCGGTCCCGACCCTTGACCTTTCCGGCTTGCAGATACTCGACAATCCCGGTATCGGCGGGAATGCGGCGATCGCGCGGGCCGCGCTGCGCCACTACGGTGAGTACTACCGGCCCGATGGCGTGCCGTGGGTGGGATGGTGCGAGATGTTCGTTGACAATGTTCTGACGGAGGCGGGCGTTTCGCGCGTGCGGTACGAGAGCGCGATTCTCGACGCAATCAGCGGCCCGCTCTATCGCGGCGATGCACCGGCGGGTAGCCTCGTCTTCTTCGATCAGCGTTCCAGCCCCTACGGCCATGTCGGCGTCGCGCTCGGCGACAAGACAATGCTCTCTGCGCTCGGCGGCGGTGTCGTGCGTACATCATACACGGACTGGTCCTCGTATCTTGGCTGGCGCCCCTACGGAACGACCGCCCCCGACGATGCACCGATCACGGTTCATGTGTACAGCGCGACCGGCCCCGATGATTCATCCCCCACCGTGCAAACGGACACGACGATCTGGACCGATAATCCGTCTCTCAGCTGGCAAGCGTCCGCGATAGCGCCAGACGATTCATCCCTCGTTCCGACCGAAAGCGCGGGCCAGGCCACGAATGGCGCGCCGGGCTACCACACTTCCACAGCCTATCAAGGCTGGGGAATCGCATCACCCCTCCTGACACCACGCCAGGCAATTGCGTAAGAGGCGATGCACCTGGGAGGATTCCCGCTGCCTGCCACCTATTCTTGTGTACGTACGCCAAATTTGCGCGGTCACGGGTGACATTTGGGCAAAAGCATTGTCGGCATGGAATGGGTACGGTACAATCAAAGCGCCAAGATCACAGGGACGGAATCTGCGGCAGGATGATTTGGCTTCATTCTCGCAGCATTCGCCACCGACGAGGAAAAATCGGGCTTCGTAAGCGGAGAACGACAATGACACGTCGCTATGAACGGGAAATACTCGAACTCGTGGAACGCAAGGAACGGGAACATCGGGGCCGGGAGCGAGTCGCGCGCGCGCGGCGCAACCTCGACAAGGCCCGCCATCGCGCCTCACCGGGGCAGATGTGGAAGCGATTGGGGGGGATCGGCTGGATGGTTGCCAGCCTATCGCTCGCCATCCTCGCCTTTGTCCTCCATACGACCGCACCAACCCCCGCCGCCGCGTTGGTGCTCGTCGCGGTCGTCCTCTTTTTCGTGCCGGTCATCTATCGCCCGGGCGGATCGCGTCGGGAGGATGCCCACTGGCGCGGCCAGATCATTGATCTACCGCCGCGCGATGGCCCATTCCAGGGGGTGCGCCGTCGCCTCTGGCAGATCAAGCAGGACCGCCGTCGGCAACGGGGTCGTAATCGCTGATTTCGTCATCCATCATGCTTCCAGCATGGCTTCCAGCCGCGTCTTCACCGAGGGCCATTCATGGTCCAACATGCGGAACCAGGCGGTGTCGCGGTTGCGGCCCTTGACGATGTAGTGCGCCTCCTGGATGCCCTCGAACTGGAAGCCCATCCGCAGGGCGGAGCGCCGCGAGCGTTCGTTAAAGGCGTCGCACTTCCACTCGACGCGCCGGTAGCCGATGGCAAAGGCGTGCGCAAGCATTAGAGAGGTACTCTCTAAACTCGCCTTTGTCCGCTGCACGAGCGGGCTGTACCAGATGCTGCCCAGTTCGACTTTGAGATGTTCGGGCATATTCGCCATGAAATTGACCGCACCGACCTGCTGCCCGGTCGCCTGGTCGAAAACGCAGAGACAGAGACCGTTCGGCGCGTCCACCTGGGCGCGCAACGAATCGCGCAATGCGCCAGCGTCCGCGAACGGCCCGGCGGACATGTACCGCCAGATGATCGCCTCCGCATCGTACGCCGGAATCGCTCGGTCGCCGAGCCGGGCAGGCTGCCCATTCGAGACGGCATAGAGCGCGTCCACATCGCGATCGAGATCGAGCGGTTCGAGCCGGACGAACGCCCCCGTCAGTGTGATGGGCGCGAACTTCACCGGCAACGCCGCGCGTCGGGCGAGTACTTCGGCGGAGAGCGGTGTGCCGGTCCGCGATGGGACGGTCATGGTTTCTCCTTTTGTTTGGTAGCGTAGACTTCAGCCTGCATCTGCGTAGTTATGTGGAAGCCTTTGTGGGAGAGAACGCAGGCTGAAGTCTACGCTACCGTTCTTCGGGTAATGTCGCCTCGATCACGTCAGCGGCGCGCCCATCGCCCGGCTCGCCGCGCGCCCGCAGTCCGGCGACGACACGCCGCTTCACGTCTACCGGGGCAGCGGGGCCAACCTTGAACTTGGCGTCGGTCTCCACGATGTGCAGGCGGATCATTGCCAGCCGCCGGATGCGCGGGCCGTAGAAATCCCCATCCTCAATCGGCTCGTACGCAGCGCCCGGCTCGTAGGCTACGAGCAGCCGCGCGAGGGCGCCAGCGACATCTGCGGGGTCGGTGGAGGTCGTCGCCTCGCATGCGAAGGAGACGGCGCAGAAGTTAAGGGTGGCGCGGGCGGCATCCTGCGCGTCCACCCAATCGTGGCGAGAGGCAGCGAGAAAGTCCGAGACGAAAAAGGTGACGTGCGGATTCGCTTGCACAGCGGCAAAGGTCGGGTCATCCTGAACGCAGTGCAGTTCAATTGCGTCGCCCGTCTTCACAAACGGTAGAATACTGACCTGCGGATAGCCACCGGGCGGCGTCGCGATCAAGTGCCCATGCCGCTGCCCGGCGACAAAGGCCGCGACCGCCTCCGGGTCCACGGAATATTTTTCTGAACGGTACATCCTTCCCCTCTTTCCCTCCGGGACATCATACCTGCTTTGAAAAGACCTGGCACGCGATTTCAACTGATATTAGAGCGTATCAAACAAGAGAAAACAGGGTGATGGCAGGCTTCCATCCTGCATGATCTACAGGCTGGAAGCCTGCCACCACCGGCGAATTGGCATGCTACGGTGCGACGACGACCGTCACGCGGAAGGCCTGGATTGCCCCCGCGCATGCCTGCCCCGCCACGCAATGCAGACGATCCTGTGCCGTGATCGCAGCCTGTCCCGGCCCCACCGCGAGAAAGGCGCGCAGCGTCACTCCCTGCACCGCTGCGGCGGCAGGGTTCGGCACGGGCATGAGAATCTGTGCATCGGGGAGCGCGACTTCCCAGGGATCGGAACCGGTTGGCGCGTGGAGGGCGAGCGCAATCCGGTCGCCGACCTTGATCTGAATCGTCCCACCGTCGTCCGCGTTGGTGATGGTGCGCGCGAATACCACGCCGCCTAGCGCGGGCGTCGGGGAGGGAATGGCCGTCGGCACGGGCGGCGAGCCGAGCAGCGGGGTGATGATACCCGTGGTCGTTGGTGTCGGGATAATCGGCGTCTCATCGGCTCCCACGCTTCGCGCACCTGTGGTACACGCGACGAGAACGAGGAGGGCAACGGCTCCCACCAGATTCCGGCTTGCGATTGCGATTCGTATCATCTCTGTGCGCTCCCTCCATGCAATGCCCAACACACACACGCTCTCATGGGTGACGAATATCCGTGCGGCAATGTTCCAGCGCCTCGATACACCATGAATTGATACTCTTACCGGCCGTTTCTGCTGCAGAGGTTACGCGGCGATGCAGGCTTGGGGAGAGGCGCAGGGTAACGCGCCGATCCCCGTTGCCCGCGCGCACGATGTCATCCCACGTCGCGGTCCTGATCCTCGCTCAATGCAATAACTGAATGGTTTGCCCACTCGATGCCGAACTCCGCAGGCGTCAAGCCCGCCGCCATCCAGGGCGAAGCGCACATCACTCGTGGTGGCATTCTCCGGGGTCGCCCGGATGAATCGGCGCGCGATGTGCTGCTCGCGGCCTCCCTGTTGGCGAAGATGATAGACAACAACCCACGTGGCCACATGCATCTCCTTCTATTGATAAAGTCGTAACAGCAGCGTAGCAGCATGCTCTCAAGAGATATTCTCCGTCCTTGACTGCCTTAAGATTACTGTCTTGACAGACGCGAGATGGGAGTGTACACTCCCATAATGGATTGCGCACTCCCACATGTGGGGAAGGTGATTGAATGTCTCGGCTTGATGTCCACTCGATGCGCCGTGAGCAAATACTGGATGCCATGGAGCCGCTGGTTGCGCGGCAGGGGTGGGAACACACGACGTTCGCGGAGATTTGCCGCGCCGCCGGAATATCCAACCGTGTTCTGACGTATCACTTCAAAGACAAAGACGACCTGCTCTTCGCCATCTTCGAGCGCATGGCACGCCGTGTGCGGGAGAATCTCGAACCACTCTTGCCGGAGGGAACGCCCTTCGAGGAACGCCTGGCGTTCGCATTGGGCAACGCGACCGTCTCGCATGAGAAGCAGCAACTCTCGCTCCTGTTCGTCCACCTGATGGCGCAAGCGGCGGCAAGACCGGAGATCGCCGTACGTTTCCATGATTTTTTCCGCGAGCAACGCGCGCGCCTCACCGATGACCTCGTGCGGGATACTACGGGAGGTCGCGTTTGTTTCGCAGATGACGACCCGGAAAGCGCGGCTGCTTTGATTCAAAGCCTGATGCTCGGCGTGATGCTCAGTCGTTCTGTTTTTGGCATTGTGATCCCGCCCGAGCGTGTGCTTGCGATGATGCTGGCATTCCTGCATGCTGATCCGTTGAGTGAAAGGACCCGACCTCTGTGAAGATTCAATACAAATACGCCGTTGCCCTGACCGCCGCGCTCGCACTCTTTATGGCCGTGCTGGATTCGACGATCGTCAACGTCGCGCTCGTCTCAATGGAGCGCGATTTCAAGACGAACATCAATAGTGTTCAGTGGATCGTCACGGGGTACATCCTCGCCCAGGCGGCGGTGATTCCGGTGGCGGGCTATTTCGGCAACCGGTTCGGGATCAAACGGGTCTTCATGATCGCGCTCACGATCTTCACCCTGGGCAGTCTGTTGTGCGGGCTGTCGCCGCATCTCGCCAGCGGCGCCACGGGGTTAAATCTCCTGATCGTCTTCCGGCTCATTCAGGGGGTCGGCGGCGGGATGCTCTTTCCGCTCGGCGCGACGATTGCGTTCGGCGCGTTCCCGCCGGAGGAACGGGCGGCGAGTTCCGCTGTGATCGCTATCCCGGTTCTCTTCGCCCCGGCGCTTGGCCCGACGATCGGTGGCCTGATCGTGGATAGCAGCATCAAGTGGCCGGGCGTCTTCTTCATCAACGTCCCTGTTGGCATCATTACCCTCTTTCTGCTCGCACGGGTCGTCCGAAAAGATGAGAAAGCCGCCCCCGGCGTGGCGCACGCCCGCTTCGATTACAGTGGGCTTGTCCTCTCAATTGTCGGCGTCGTCCTCGTCGTCTACGCCTTTGTCGTCGTTAGCCAGACCCGAAGCGGCTCGATTACCGACGCGAACCCGAACGGTATTATCAACGGCTGGGGCTACTGGCTCGTCTGGGTGCTGCTCGCGGCAGGTGTCGCCCTGCTCGCGGTCTTTGCCCTGCTCGAATTGTACGTTGTCAAGGACCCGGTGCTCGATCTCCGCCTCTTCGCGACGCGCGATTTCGGCATCGCCTCGATCGTGACGTGGGTCGTGCGTGGGATCGTCTTCGGCAGTTTCCTGCTCCTCCCGATCTTTTTGCAGCAGTTTCAGGGCCGCAGCGCGGTGTACACCGGCCTGATCCTGATGGCGCAAGGGATCGGCGCAATCATTGGTATCCAGACGGGCAGCCGCCTCTATGACCGAATCGGCCCGCGCTACCTCACGGCGGCGGGGCTCGCGATTCTGACGGGGGCGACGGTCTGGCTGATCGCGGTCAAGCCGGATAGCGGCGTGTGGTTTTTCGTGCCGATCCTCTTCTTGCGCGGCATTGGCTTCGGCTGGTCGAACCTGCCGCTGCAAACCGTCGCGATCGGTGCGATCACGGGCCGCGCGTTGCCGAAGGCGAATTCGCTCTACAATGCCTCCGCGCAGATTTTCTCCTCAATCGGCGTCGCCGTCGTCACGACGATCCTCGTGCAGCGGACGACGTTCCACGCGTCGAGCCTCGTGCAGGCGGCTATCGCGTCCGGCGCCCACCCGCCCGCGAATCTCGCCCTCCTCGCCGGAACCGATGCGGTGAGCGATGTCTTCAAACTGCTCACCATCGGAACGGCTCTCTCCGTAGCGGTCAGTTTCCTGCTCCCGCGCTATAGCCTGAAAACGCAGATGGCGAGCCAAAATGCACCCATCCCCGCGACGCCCGGCGAACAACCCGCAGGCGCTCCGTCCCCCGCGTTAGCGCTGGCGACCGCAGAATCGTCCATCGGCAATGGCAGCGCCGCGCCGATGGGCATATCGGAAATCCCAATGCCAGCGGCATCAGCGCAACGCTTCGGCCCGCCGCCCGGCATGTCACCTGGTCGGATGCCGGAGCCATATCGCATGCCCGACACCACCCCCCTATCGGCTGCCCCGGCGTACATTCAAAACGGCCATACGTCCAACGTCGAGGAGCGCATCGCATCATTGGAACGCATGGTCGCATCACTGGTCGAGGCGATGCGACACCAACCGCTCACACCCGCGCCATCGGTTGACGAGGGCCGGATCGCCGCGCTTGAGCAGGCCGTTGGCAGTCTCGACCGAATCATTCATAGCATGCCGCCACCGCACTGGCATCGCGTCCAGTACGACCGCATGGGCGCGACCGAACAGCGTATCGCCGCATTGGAGCGCGCCGCCTATTCTCTCACCTGGTCCTCCGAGCCCCCGCCGCCGGACGGCTATCGCGTCCCGACCTACGATGGCGCGCCGCGAGGCTGATGGTGTAACCCAACATATACAGAGGGAACACGGAGAACGACGAACAGAGAACGGCACTGCGCATTGCGGCGCCGTTCTCGATCTCCCACCCGCTCACAGAGGGCGGTCACGCCCAGGGGCAACCGCCGGTACGAAACACTCTATTCACGCCGTGTCATCTTCCGCAAACAGCGACGAAAGCGTGATCTCCAATGCCGCCGCAATGCGAGCGAGATTCTTGAACGCAGGATTCCGCTTTCCTCGCTCGATGCCCGCGAGATAGACAGGATGAATGCCCGCCTTCTCAGCGAGCGCTTCCTGTGTCCAGCC
>JALYUS010000702.1 GCA_030853625.1 Chloroflexota bacterium | reverse complement strand
TCGTCCTGCTCGTCGTCGTCGCGCTCGTCGGCGTCGGCAAGCAACTATGGAACCCGCTCGTCGTCGCGCACGACTTCACCGACGCGGCGGTGCGCGGCATTGACGCCGTCTTCCTGGCGATCATCCTCCTTGAGTTATTGCACACGACATTGAGCCGCGGGCCGATCAGCCGACAGTTGCAGGAATTCCTGGTGATTGGGATCACTGCGGCGGTACGGCATGGCCTGGCGCTTGCGGCGGGGCAGGGGAGCAGCCCGCGCGAGGTGGTGATCAATCTGACGATCAACGCGGCGGGGGTCCTGCTGCTGGTCGCGGCGCTCTGGGTGGTGCGGCAGCAACTGCGTACCGATCACGGGCAAGAAGCGCTGGAGCAGGACGGCAGCGAGCACGAGAGGAAGGAGTAGAAAGAGAGCGACGAGCGGGGGGTATGCGTGAATCTGCGGCGCCGTGCGCGGTTTCTGGCCCGGGTCGTACCGGCCACCAGCGGTGAGGATCGCTCGCCATGCGCCATGATCACCGGCGAACGGTATCACGGCAAGGCGTCCGCGATCCGCTGTCGGTCTTCTACGATTAGCGGGAGTTTGTGGGATGCGGTAGCCAGATCGCATCGGTGGTCGCAGCGAGGCATGTGCCGTACCATGTCCATCCCAGCGATGTCACAAGACGTCTTTGTTTCGCCTTGATTCGGTACCACCATCCCGAATCCACAAACTACCATTAGGGAGGGTGAACTTTATGCCCCATTCGCCCAACCGCTACCGGTGACCGGGGGGTGATATAGTTGCAGTGGGACGGCTCCTGAGATTGCGGGGCGACTACACATACGGTGTCCCGCCCGAGATAGCCACGCTCACCGTCGTGAAATGGCTGGTACCAGATCCAAGAAACTCAAGAATGACTGGACATGCTTTCAGGTTTCAGGGGTCAGGTCATAACGGTTGATCTTAATCAGCAAGACCTACGCGTCCGCAGTCGCTTTGACCATGGAGAAAATGACTGCCGGAACCAGATAATACCGCCCGCCCGCACCCCGTGCCAGCATGCTGAATAGCCTGTACGAACGCTCTGGCGGTCGCCCTTTGTATCCGGCGTTTCGTTTGACATTCTTCACGATCCCAACCTATACTCCGCGTTAGTCTGGAACGGTTTGCAAAGAACGGGCCATTTCCCGGGTGAGTGGGTAGTGCGCCCCATTGATTGTGTCATGGGCGAACGTTTCTCTTGAGACAGGTAATCCATGGAGTGCAAGGAGGATCACCGTGAGGTATGACGCCAACGATCCGCTCGATCTCGTTGAGGCCCTTCGCGGCGTCACTGCGGCACAACGGCGGGAGTTCTCCCGCCGTGCCGCACTCCTCGGCATGTCCGGTTCGGCCATCGCCGCGTTGCTCGCCGCCTGTGGCGGCATGTCAAACACTCCCACGAATACCCCTGGCGCCAGCGGGACGCAGGCAGCGCCGACCAAAGGAACGATCCCGACCGTCGCCGTCAGTCAGGCAACCGCGCCCGCTGCCAGCAGCGCTGCATCAACGAGTGGTACCGCCGCCCCGGCAGCGAGCGCCGCAACGGGTGGCAGCCCGACGACGAGCGCGGCGTCCGCATCCGGCAAGAAGCCGAAGCGGGGCGGCACGTTCGTCACGATGGGCCACCAGGATGTCTCCAGTCTCAGCCCGGACGACGCCGGGCCGACTGTCTGGTACGTCCTCATTTACAACATCCACGAAGCCTTGCTCAAAGTGGATGAAAACTACAAACTCGTGCCCGTCCTCGCGGAGAGTTATCAGATTGCGCCGGACGGTAAGACGTGGACATTCAAGTTGCGCACGGGTGTCAAGTGGCATGACGGTCAGCCCTTCACCTCGGCGGATGTCAAGTATTATTACGACTGGATCCGCGATCCGAAAAATGCCGCCATCAACCAGCCAAACTTCAAAGATGTCTCGAATGTTGACGCACCGGACGCCTCCACCGTTATCGTCACCTTGTCGCGCGTCTACGTCCCCTTCGGGGCGCTCAGCGCGACAATCGGGATTGTGCCGCAGCATGTCCACAGCAAGATCGGCGAGACAGCGTACAAGAAGGCGCCGGTCGGCACCGGGCCGTACAAGTTTATGGAACAGAAACTCGGCGATCATGTCACACTGCAAGCCTTCGACGATTACTGGGATGGTCGGCCCTACATTGATTTCTGGCGCGAAAACATCGTGCCGGAAACCTCCGTCCGCGCCATTGCCCTGCAAACGGGCGACGCGGACTCCTCGACCTGGCCCCTCGCGCCCGAGGATGACTTGAAGTATCTCCAGGATCCGAAGTTTCAGAACTATCGCGCGCCGGGAGTGGCCGTCAACCACTTCCCGCTCAATACCGAGAAGCCTCTGCTATCTGACAAGCGCGTTCGGCAGGCAATGATGTACGCAATGGACCGTGACGCAATGGTCAAAGATCTGCTGAAGGGCTTGGCAGTCAAGGCGACCGGCAACCTCTCCCCGGCGCTCGAATTCTACTACGAACCGAATGTGACGCTCTACCCACGGGACCTCGACAAAGCGAAGGCGCTGCTCAAGGATGCGGGCTGGACACCGGGGCCGGACGGTATCCTCGTCAATGCGCAGGGGCAGAAGTTCTCCATCGTCTGCACCGTCTTCAGCGGCGACGCGCTGCGCAAGAGTGAGGCTGAGGTCGCACAGGGGAACTTCAAGGACGTCGGCATTGACATGCAGTTGAAGGAACTGGAGACGTCCGCCGCGCTCGCAGCGGAGCGTCAGGGGAACTACGATGTCGGCTTGTTCAACTGGACCTATGGCGGCAGCAACGGCGATCCAGACGCGCAGGCACTCTACGCCGGCAACACGAATAACTGGTCGCGCTGGAACAATCCGGACGCGCAAAAACTGCTCAGCGAGGGTGCCTCGGAGACCGATGCGCAAAAGCGGAAGCAGGTCTACAGCGATCTCCAGAAACTGGTGACGCAAGAGGTTCCTTTCCTCTACGTGATGTACTGGGAAACGGTTTTGCACTTCAATAAGCGCATCAAGGGCATGCCGGACAAGGCGACCAACCCCTACTGGCTCTACCAGAACTTCGCCAAGTACTGGATCGAAGAGCAGTAGGACGAGCGCTGAGTGCTGAGTGATCTTCTCTCCCTCTCCTTTACCTTGGGCAAAGGAGAGGGGGGCGGGGGTGAGGTTCATTGGCCCGATACGTCATCGTGCGGTTCTTACAGGGCATCGTCGTCATCTGGATCGTGACGCTGATGGTCTTCACGATCCTCCATCTCACGCCAGGCGATCCGGTGGACCTGATCGTCGGCGAGGCGAACATGACGACGCAGCAGCGCGAGCAGATTCGCCATTTCTGGGGGCTGGACAAACCGATCTACGTCCAGTACTTCACCTGGCTGAAGAATATCGTACATGGCGACTTCGGCGAGTCCGTCACCTTCGGCGGTCGGCCCGTAAGCGATCTGCTGCGGGCCGCCGCACCGAATACGCTCAAACTCAATGCCCTCGCGCTCTCCATCTCCTTCCTCGTTGCGATTCCGGCCGGGGTATTCGCGGCGGTGAAGCAATACTCATTCTTCGATGGCGCTTCGATCTTCCTCTCAACCCTCGGTATCTCGATTCCCAATTTCTGGCTCGGGCTGATGCTCATCATCCTCTTCTCGCTCAAACTCGGTTGGCTGCCTCCCTTCGGCAGCCACGGGTGGAAGGCCTATATCCTGCCCGTCTTCGTCCTCTCATCCGAACAGATGGCGCTGTTCGCGCGGCTCACCCGCGCAACGACGCTCGAAGTGATGAACCAGGAATATGTTGCGACAGCCCGCGCGAAGGGACTTGCGGAGCGCATCGTGCTCTTTCGACACATCGTCCGCAATGCCTTACTGCCGATCATTACCGTCGTCGGTTTCCGGATCGGCGTCCTCTTCAGCGGCACGATCGTCATCGAGACGGTCTTCTCATGGCCAGGGATCGGGCAGCTTCTCTTTCAGGCGATCAGCCGGCGCGATTACCTCGTCGTGCAGGCCATCGTCACGATTGGCGCGGCGATCGTTATTCTGGCGACGCTCCTGACCGACATCGTGTATGCCTACGTGGATCCGCGGATTCGCTATCGCTAGCCGGAGGGATGATGCTGCCAAGCAGAGCGGTTGAAACGACGCAGACCATTGCACCCATGTCGGCAGCCTTTCAGCGGCAGAGTGAGTGGCGGCATGCGTGGCGGCGATTCCTCCGCTTCAAACCGGCGGTCGCGGGCCTCGTGATGATCGCATTTATCGCCTTGCTGGCGATTTTTGCCCCGCTCGTTTCACCGTACAATCCGTATGCCATTAATACGGCGACGCGCGGCGCGGCCCCGTCGCTCGCCCACCCCTTCGGCATGGACGAGGTCGGACGGGACATGTTGAGCCGGACGATCTACGGCGCGCGCATCGCGATGCTCGTCGGCCTCGCCGCGACGGGGCTCTCGCTCGTCATCGG
>JALYUS010000664.1 GCA_030853625.1 Chloroflexota bacterium | reverse complement strand
GACCAATACGACGCGATGGACATCGCCGCCGCCGCGATCCGTATGGCGCGGGGTGACGCGGCACAGCGGCTCGACGAGGCCGCCGTCACGACGCTCGACGGTGACGCGGATGGCGTGGAGCAGGGGATGACCCGCCTCTTCATCGGCGCGGGGCGGACAGCGGGTATCCGCCCGATGGACCTCGTCGGCGCGATTGCCAACGAAGCGGGTATTCCCGGTAAATCCATCGGCTCGATTGACATCTACGATGGCTTCGCCTTCGTCGAGGTACCGAGCGCGGACGCCCAGCGTGTCATTCAGGTGATGAGCAACACGAACCTGCGCGGCAAGCGCGTCAATGTCTCCATCGCCCGCCCGCGCGACGAGATGGACGGCGCCCCGCCGCCTCGCCGCGACCGCCGCCGCTAATCGAGGAACGGCGAAACCGGGGAGAACCGCAAAGACGCAAAGGACGCAAAGAGGGAACAGAAAGAGGAAAAAGAGTGTACAGAGCGAGGCATCGGGAAATCGGTGTCGGTTCTTTTCTGTGCATTCTTTCTATTCCCTTTCATCTCCTTTGCGCCCCTTTGCGTCTTTGCGGTTCAATCGCTTTCTCCCCGTTCCCCGGCGGGTGAGGGATTGTTTGATCGGGGAGAGAAGGGTGGCGGGGATGCCTTCGGGGTCGAGGGCGCGGGCGACGGCGAAGATCAGGCGGGGGCGATGGAGGCCGCGTGGCCACCAGACAAAACTGGTCTCCTCCGTGCAACTGGGGATGAACTTCTCCTTGTAAAAGCGCAGCGATTGGAAGTGGTAGAAGGTGTTGAGACGCGTGTACATCGTCGCGAATATCCATCCCGCGCGGTGATGCGTAGGCGGTTGATGCACCGGGTCGCAGTCCGCTAATGCCGCCATACCGAGGGTCGCGCACACCGCGCCTTCGGCTCGGAGCGCGGCGATCGTCTCCTGAAAGAGCAGTTCCGTCACGCCGCCCGGCGCGTCGTCGCCGCGGATGATGTCCTCCAGATACCAGCCATGACGCGCGGGGATCGGCGAGCAGGCGAGGAAGCCGACGACCGTCTCGTCCTGCCAGGCGAGGAAGAGGCGGCGATCGTCCATGCGCTCGAAAGGGTGGATACCGAGTAGAAAAGAGAGCGCGGCCATCCCCCGCGTCGTCAGCCACGTCTCGATCAACTGCCCGACCTGCGCGCGGAGATCATCGGTCACGTCCTGTGGCGCGCAACGGCGAACGGTGACGCCCGCCCGCACCGCGCGATTGATGTTCGCGCGGATGTGCTTCATCTTCTGACCGCGCGCGCTCCACGTCTGGAGATCGTAGAAGTTATCCTCGCCCACCTTGACATGGTCGAAGCCGAGCCGTTCGGTGAGCAGCCGCGTGGCGCGGGGCGTCGTGGGGAGGAAGGCAATCGTCCGCCGCGCGGGCCGGGCGGTCCGCAGAAAGGCAGCAGTGAGCGGCACGATGTCCCGCTCCGCGCAGATCGGATCGCCGCCGCACAGCCAGACATTGCCGTACTGCTGGTAGGCAATCACGCCGTCAATACCAGGAGCGATGAAATACCGGAACGGTGGGGGCAGCAGCGTGACATAGGCGTTCGTGTTGTAGCCGTGACGGAGGATGATCCCTCGCGCCTGCTCGACTGTCGCCTCCGTCATCACTCCCATACCGCGCCCACCCAAGCGAAGCATACAGAGAATATAGTCTACTAGGTTCACCCTTTGTCGGGTTCCCATAACTGCCACGATTGTTGCCCTTGATCGAATACTTCACGGTTTCTTTTAGCTATATCAGCCAGTAGCGCTTCAAGTAACGAAAGTTCCAAATCAAGTCGGGAGTCAAGCCAATTACTAGCGACTATCTGCACTTGTTCATGCCAAGTTCTCTCATCGGGTGCCAATAAGGCAACAAGACGGAGTATTTCGAAGAACCTCTGTAGTTCTCTTGATCCCCATGTCCCACGGTTCTTCGCCGCGACTAACATATTACGAAATTCAGCGACGGAGAGAGGAACGATGCTGACCGGACCTGCAAATTCATGGGTACTGATGCGATGACGTGCAAAAAAATCCGTAACAACAGTGGGCGTGAGACGATTAGCGATGAAGAGACCATAAACTGGTCGGTGATCACCGTTATCGCGCGCCTTTCTCTGAACACTTCCGACATGCCGAAATACCGGCTCACCCTCCATGTTGTACTGCGTTGCGCCAAAAGCGGTTGTAACGTCGATAACTAGTCGGAAGCCCTCATACTCTGCTTGAATGTCTGGCATACCAGCAGGCGACAGGCTTATAGGCACACCACCGGAATCCATTTTGAAGTTCGGTGTCACGTTTCCGTAGTTGAGAATGGCGAGACCCCGCCAAATGTTCCACTCGAAGAACAGCGGGCGATCAATAACCTCAACGCGGTTGCTCGCTATTTGGTCGAATAGGTCGAGAACCTCGTCAAGAGCCTTGATATTTGTGCGAAGGTCTGATTGATGCATATTGATGATAGCCCCCTCCACTGCGGTAGTGAGGTCATTGAATACCTCCTTTAGACTGACAATTTGTTTGTCTCGCATTGCTGTTTCAAAGGTGTGCTTCATGTCAGTGGGAAGCAATGATGCAAAGCGATCGTGCAAAGCCCAAATTCGTGACGAAAGAATGTCGGCATTGTCACCAGGTAGGATAGGTATGAGTGGATCTCCCATATACTTGAAGAAGGCTTCTTGTTCTTCATAGGGTCTTGGATCGCGAGAGGTTTGTTCGAGAATCTGCTGAACCTCTAGAATGCGCTCAGGAAGTAGGCGCAGATGGTAATGAAACGGGGAAGACACGACAGT
>JALYUS010000609.1 GCA_030853625.1 Chloroflexota bacterium | reverse complement strand
ACGTCGACATCAGGAAGAACTAGCACTAAACTGGCGGCGTGCGGAGCAGCGACAATCGCCTTACCGCATCGGTGATGAGTAGGGGAATTGTGTGGATACAACGAGTACCACTGAGGATCTGGAGATTGCTGGAACGTGGCGGCCACAACGTGTCATCAGGGCAGAGGTTGATGAGCATGTGCCGTTTGTCGTGATACTAACCTTCAAAGATGGCTATCGCGCGCGCATTAACCTTCACGATGATTGCGCTGACAATCTCGGCGTCGTACTTTGTGATTCCGACGCGTTCCGCGAACTATATGTTGATACTGAGCTTGGCACCATCGCGTGGCCGAACGGTTTTGACTACGATCCCGATAGTCTCCGAATGCTCGCGATGGAACAGCATCCAAACGATCCGGCAGCGGCGCCGGAGCCACTGCAATGATGGCGCTTACTCTGACCATCGAGGGTCGAAGGGCCCCTTATTCCGATACGCCGCACCAGTCGAGGATGAAACCGGCGAGGACTTTGGCAGTCGGAACGAGGGAAGTAAGGTCCAGCCACTCGTCAGCGGCGTGGCCGTTGTCGCCCGTCGCGCCGTAGCAGCCGGCCGGGACGCCGACGAAGTTGTAATAGCGCATATCACAGATCGAGGTCTGCACGCGGGACGGCATCTCCGTCCCATGCACGCGCCGGTGATTCGCCGCGAGTAGGTGCACAGACGGCTCGTCCATCGCAACGACCGAACCGCTGCTCTGAAAGCCATCGTACGTGACGACCGGCGGATGCACGTGGAGCCAGTCGTCCGCCTGCGCGGCAGTGTGGATTGCGCCCTCGATGGCGGCGCGCGTTTCCGCGACCGTCTGGCCGGGGAAGAAACTAACGCGGCAGTGCAGTTCACACGCGCCGGGCACCGTGCTCGGCCAGTCGCCACCCCGGATCACGCCGATGTTCAGGTTAATCGGGTGCATGACGTGTACGAACGCCGGATGCACGTGCCGATTCATCTCCTCACCTAATGCTTCGAGCGCGCGGATAATCGGCACCGCTTTCGCGATGGCGTTGACGCCCCGCCACGCATCGAGCGCGTGCCACGACTTGCCTTCAATCGCTACCCGGAACCATAGCACGCCGAGATGTGCCCGCGTGAACCAGCCACACTCCGGCTCAGTGACGAGCGCCGCGTCCGCATGATGGCGAAGACTGGCGGCGAGCGCGCCATTGCCCGTGCATTCCTCCTCGATCACGCTGTGAATAATCAGATCGCCGTTGAGCCGGATACCGAGGTCGTGCAGCAGACGGGCGAGGAAAAGGTTGATCGCGACGCCGCTCTTCATGTCGTGCGCGCCGCGCCCATACATCCGGTCGCCGACGACTTCCGCGCCCCACGGGTCGTGCGTCCACGCGGCGACCGGCTCCGGGCTAACGACATCAATATGCCCGTTGAGAATCAGCGACCGGCCATCGCCCGCGCCCCGCGCGATCCCCGCGACATTGGGCCTCCCTGCGAACGGCACGCCGCTGTCGCCCGCATTCGGCAACTGCTTCACGGCGTCGTCGAGGTCCCAGATATCGGCCTCCATCCCGGAGCCGCGCACATGCTCCGCGACGTACGCCTGCGCCGCCGCTTCCTGCCCGAGCAGGCTTGGCCGCCGCACCAACGCCGCGACCGTCTCCACCATCTCCTCCCGCCGCCCCTCAATCGCCGACCACACCTGCTCCCGCATGCCCTCCGTCACCATCGTATCCTCCAGAATTAGCGCAGAGGACACAGAGAGCGCAGAGAGCGCAGAGGGGAGATAAAAACTATTCTTCTTTCCCTCTGTGTTCTCTGTGTTCTCTGCGTCCTCTGCGCTCGTCCCTATCATCCCACGCGGTAGCGGGCGATTTTGTCGGGGTCGGGTTCGACGCCGAGGCCGGGGCCGGTGGGGGCGGCGACATTGCCGTCGGCGTCCACGCGGATCGGCTCCTGCATGTACCACTGGAAATCGTCGGCGGACATGCCGGGCGGCTCGTGCAGCAGTTCGAAGTAACTGCCGTTTGGGATTGCACAGGCGAGATGTAGGTGCGCGGCGATGCCGACGCCGCCACCGCCGTGGTGCGGCGCGACCCGCTTGTGGTACATTTCCGCCAGACCGGCGATCTTTCGTAGCCCGCTCATCGTCTCGGTGACGAGCGCTTCGGGCTGGAGGATGTCGTAGACATCGTCCTCGATCATCGTACGGAACTCATGCAATCCCCGATTGTTCTCGCCACCCGCGATCAGGATGTCCACTGCGGCACAGAGCCGTCGCAGGCCAGCGAAGTCGTAGCGGTCGAGCGGTTCCTCCAACCAGTAGACACCGAGCCGTTCCAGTTCGCGCGCCGTTTGCACCGCCCGTTCGTAGGTCCAGATCGGGCCTTCCTCAGGCTGTGGCGTGCCGGGCTGCTGCGCCTGATTGGCGTCCGCGAGGATGACGAAGTCGTCGCCCATCGCGCGGCGGACGCCCTCGACCTGGGCGATGTCCTCTTTCATTGTCCAGTCGTGCAGCCGCAGTTTCATCGCTCGCCATCCTGCGGCGCGCGCTTGTTCGGCGTCTTCTCCTCGCCGCTCACCAGAACGCGTCTCGATGCAACTGGCGTAGGCGGGCACGCGATCCTGATAGGCGCCCCAGAGGCGGAACAAGGGCTGACCGACCGCCTTGCCGATGATGTCCCACAGCGCGATCTCCGCACCCCACGCGCCGCCCGCGTTGCGAAAGACCCGCGCGTGCTGTTCGAGCGCGAAGGGGTCCTTGCCGACGAGCATTGGCTTCAGTACCTCCGTCACCTTCGGCAGGTCCTGCGGGGACGCCGCGCCCCAGCCGACGATCCCCTCGTCCGTTGTCACCTTGATTAGCCCGGAACTGAGATGCGTCCACGTCCCGCCCGGCGTCCATGCGGGCCTGATCGCCTCTGAGAATGGCGGACTTTGCAACCGGATCGCCTCGATGTCTGTGATCTTCATCATGCCCTCATTTCCATTGGGAGAGGATACGACGATGCTCCCATGCCTCTGATGCGCTAGCATAATCGCTCCAGATGCCGCATATGCAGCACGTCCTCACCTACACGGCAGACACAACCCACCAGCCTTCCCAGTGAGATGGACAAGATCGGCCAGTACTATTATCGCTGGCAGCACTGCGGCGCGTAACGCATCCAATGGCATCCGTCTAATAGAGGGGGAGCGTAGCTTACGCTCCCCCTCTGTCACGTCATGCCACGACCGCCATGCGTAATCCACGTTCATCGCGTTGTATATCGCCGTCTGGCAGCACGCTGTTCACCCCGGTGAAAATGCGATATGCCGTCAGAAGGCACGCGACTGAATCGATGATATCATCCCGCTCAATGCCCCTGCGATCAAGGCGTGCCAGTTCTACTACCGGGTTAAACTCCGGCACATATGACTTAAGAAGTGCGAGCCGTTCCTGTTGCCCATTTTCAAACCTCTTCTTGGATATGAGCCCGATCCCATCCTCAGATAGCAACGCGAAAAGCACCTCTGGATGTGTCTCATAGATATACTCTTGGTGACTTGGTGTCATGGTAGTATCGACCTCGTAAATCTTCGGTAAGAGGTTATGAGTCTGTTTCGTCACTTTCTTCCCGCATGCTTGGTAATTAAGATCGCAGGCATGCCGATAGGCGGTCGCGCCCAAGGTGACACGACATGGCGCGTTGAAAACACTGCTGCTACGTGGCCATCGAAGCACTTTACGCGCTTCGTCATCGCACAGGCGCGAACCACTCTTTGGCAGACCAATCGGTATATCTATTACAACGATTGCATCCGTGTCTGCTACTGAGCGAATCACTGTGTCGAACTGCTTTTCGAAAGCGAAGTTGAGCGAAAGCCGAGATGAGGCACTCCTGACGACGATCCATCCCTCTTTACACCCATCGATCCCAATTAATTTCATTTCGATTACCTCGATTCCTTACGAAAGCAGCAATTCAATACTGGCGACGAACTGCCGCACTTCGGCGATGAGCGGAAGAACCTGTTGCTCATTGAAATCAATCAAATCCGCATAGTCCGCTTCTTGCCGATCCCGAAACAAGTCGTTATAGAGGATGCCCAAGTCTTGTGCGACGATACCTGTCCGCACGAATCGCTCATTAAATAGGCTGCGCACTCCCGTATGTTTTGCTGAGGCAAGGCCATCACGCAGGAGCAACGCTGAGACTGCATAGAAGCAAGTATAATAGAGACGGTTGACACAATTGTTCCACGAACACCGATGTGCTGACGCATCGGCGTCGGCGAGGCATTCCACTGCTCGCTGCATTCGATACCGGATAATGATTTCCCGGTCGTCGTTCACAGCGTGATCCCTTCCCGTGTCACATTCCAGTGAAAAGGCATAGCACGATACAGAGATGATTCCCATTGCTCCTTTTCGCGGATAATCGGGCTCAACACGGTGCTCGTTTCCCACTCCAATTCATAAAGCCGGCGTGAAACGGCGCGTTTCCGTTCTGTATCAACCGCTCCATCCAGAAGGACGAGCAAATCCCAGTCTGAATCGGATTCCGCATCGCCACGAGCGCGAGAGCCATAGAGGATGACCTGTGCGGTCGGTTCGACGGCCTGCACCGTCTCGCGGATGCGGTGCAGCAGCGCCGTATCCCGCTCGGTGAATGTGTGGGTCGTCATGCCAGCCACCTTTCGCACGTGGTTCATTCTCTTATTGTACCGTGCCGCGAAAAGTACGTATCTACTTTCCCGCGAGAACCTGCTCGCGGACGAGGTGTTTCTGCACTTTGCCGAGGGCGTTGCGGGGCAGGGCGCCCACGAAATGAATGGTGCGCGGCTTCTTGAATCCGGCGAGTTGGTCCCGACAGAAGGCGATCAGCGTGTCGGCGGTGAGCGCGGGATCGTCGCGGACGACGACCGCCGCAACCTGCTCGCCGAACTCCGCATCCGGCATGCCGATGACGGCGACCTCCGCGACGCCGGGGCACGCGGCCAGCACTTCCTCGACCTCGCGCGGATAGACATTGTAGCCGCCGCTGATGATTAACTCCTTCGCGCGGCCGCTGATCGTGTAGTAGCCGTCCGCGCTGTGGTGGCCGAGATCGCCCGTGCGAAACCAGCCGTCCACGTCGAAGGCGTCGGCGGTGGCGTCCGGTCGCTGCCAGTAACCCGCGAAGACATGCGGCCCGCGCACCTCGATCTCGCCCGTCTCGCCATCGGGTAGCGGCTCACGCGTGCGGACATTCACGATGCGCGCCTTCTGCCGGGGGAAGGGCAGGCCGACGGTGCCGGGCCGCCGCTCGCCGCCGTAGGGGTTCGTCGTATTCATGATTGTTTCGGTCATGCCGTACCGTTCGAGGATCACCTGCCCGGTGAGCGCGTGCCACTCCGCGAAGGTTTGCGGGCTGAGGGGCGCGCTGCCGGAGACGAAGAGCCGGAGCGCACGGGGCCGCATCGCCGGGTGCGCGGCGGCCTCCGCGAGCAGACGGATGTACATCGTCGGCACGCCGAAGAACAACGTGAGCGGCTCGGTGCAGAGCGCGTGGTAGATCGGCGCGGCATCGAAGCGGCGGTGCAGCGTCATCGTCGCGCCCGCCGTCAGCGTGCCGTGCGCGCCGACCATCAGGCCGTGCGCGTGGAAGAGCGGCAGCGCGAGCAGGAGATGGTCGTCCGCCGTCCACTGCCACGCCTCGCGCAGCGACGTGATATTGGCGATCAGGTTGCGATGGAGGAGCATCGCGCCCTTACTCCGTCCCGTCGTGCCGGAGGTATAGGCGATCACCGCGAGGTCGTCGGCGAATGGCAGATTCGGCGCATAGTCATAGCCACTCGCCAGGAATGCATCGAGTTTCGTGTCAACGTCAACGATTGCTTCGAGATCGGGCAGGTCGGCGCACGCGCGGTCGAGCTCAGCCAATCGCTCGCGGTCAGTGATGCAGAGCCGCACCCCCGCGTCGCTGAGGATGTGGCGCAGTTCCACCTGCCGGTACTGCGTGTTGACGAGCACGACCACGCCGCCCGCCAGCCAGACGCCGAGATAGGCCGCGAGGAAATCCGGGCAGTTGTCCAGAAAGAGCGCGACCCGATCTCCCGGCGCGATACCCCATGCGCTCAGTGCGCCCGCAAACGCCTCCGCTCGCTTTCGTAGCCACGCATACGAATACGATTTACCCTCGAAGTGGATGCACGTTTTCTCCGGCGTCTGCCTGGCATTGTGCAGGAATGCCTCGACAATTGAGCTATTTTCGGTCGTCATCGCCCACCCATCCGTTCGATGACATCCTCCGCAATCGCCTCCTCGGTCATTCGCCGCATTTCTTCCGCGCTCGGAGGGATCATACCGGGCGGCGGCTTGCGCGCTCCTGCCGTCCGCTCAACAATGCTCACTGGACCAACAATGTGGAGAAGACCGTCTCGAATGCACAAATCAGCGCCGTCACCGGGCTTCAGACTGAGGCATTCCAGCATTTCGCTCGGAATCCTGATTTTCCCGTCTTCGGTGATCGTCGTGAATTTCTCTTGCATATGTGCCTCCCTGCGTGTGATTCGACAGGCGTATTGTACCTCCTCTCGCAACACTGGCCCGGCAATTTGGCTGCCGATCATCATGCCTCCGGCAGTTTGCTACTATTGTCGCGAATCAAGGCAATGAATGCCGATGCAATGATACCGTTTGATGGAGAAGGGTGAGCAAAAAGTATGAAAGTCGTATTCGTCGTTCTCGATACGCTGCGGCGCGATTATCTGGAGCCGTATGGGACGGACTGGGTGCGGACGCCGAACATTGCGCGGCTGGCGGAGCGGTCGGTGGTCTGCGACAACCACTGGGTCGGGTCACTGCCGTGTATGCCGGCGCGGCGGGAGTTCATGACCGGGCGGCACAACTTTCTCGAACGGGGATGGGGGCCATTGGAGCCGTTTGACGACGTGCTGCCGACCCAACTGCGCACGGCGACGCCACATGTCTTCTCGCACCTCATTACCGACCATTATCACTACTTTTACCTCGGCGGCGAGGGGCACAACAGTAGTTTCGACACTTGGCAGTTCGAGCGCGGGCAAGAGAATGATGCCTGGATCAGTCGCGTGGACGCCCCCGCCCTTCCCGCCAGCATGGGCCGAAACAACAATCCGCAGAACGTCCAGAACCGTTTCGCCCAGCGCGCGGAGCACGAGTTTTCTGGACCGCGCTGCATCGAGCACGCCGTCCAGTGGCTCGATGCGAACAAGGGGAGCGATCACTGGTTCCTGCAACTGGAACTTTTCGATCCGCACGAACCCTTTTACGTTGTTCCGAAATACCTTGAAATGTACGGCGAT
>JALYUS010000530.1 GCA_030853625.1 Chloroflexota bacterium | reverse complement strand
GGCATCCGGGCCGTATTTGCGGCGGAGCGCGAGGCCGATAAGATGATCCGCGAACACGGGATTCTTCGGCAGGAGTGATCCATGCAGATAGCAGCCGAAGGCATTCCGCGTCACTGCGCCCTCGGTGCCGTCCTGACCGTTATTGCCGTGCCCGACCACGACGTGTCCGAAGGGTCGCGTCCCTTCGCCGAGAAATGTCCGGCCACTATGATTCTCGAAGCCGACCAGCGTGCCCCAGGCAGTTTCCGAAAGGACATTGCCGATAAACCGATCCGGCCCCGCGTCGCTCCACGCATCGAACACGCCGATACCCGGCAAATCCTCCGTCTCGTAGGGCCGATAATAGTGGCCAAAGAGTTGATAGCCGCCGCAGACGGTCAACGCCACCGCATCGTCCGCTATATCCCGCGTGATCGCGTCACCGGTCGACCCCTGCAGGTCGGCCGCGACCGTTACCTGCTCGCGATCCTGCCCGCCGCCAAAGAAGTAGATGTCCGTCTCCCCCGCCGTCAGCGCGTCGCCCGCGCTGATGCGAACGACCTCTGCGGCAATGCCACGCCATACGCAGCGCTGTTCCAACGTGCGAACGTTGCCCCGATCGCCGTAGATATTCATCAGGCGCGGATAGAGCCAGGTGATTCTCAGGGAGTAATTCGTCATGCTCTGCTCCACTACCTAACTCCGTTCCGCCGTCTCCCACACATCACGCAGCGCGCCGAGTGTATGCAGCGCTTCACGCGCGGCGAGCATCGCGGTATAGGTCGGCAGCACGTAGGCGTCGCCGCCTCTCTCTGCCTGCTCGGCGACCGCGATCAGCGCATCGGCAATCGCCGGGATGACCGTCATCCGCGCGTCGGGCACACCGGCGTACTTCAGCCGCACCGCCATATCGAGGGCGCGAATACCGCTGACGCTGATCGGCGCGGGGTAGTCCGCCAGCACCTCGAAATCCGTATCCCACAACCATGAGACATCGCGCCCGTCCGCGATCAGATCGTTGATGCAAATCAGGAGCGGCGCGGGTGGGGCTGCGGTCACAAGGCGCACAACTTCATTCGCGCCGGTCGGATTCTTTATCAGCGCGAGCGTCAACCGCCGTCCACGCAGCGCGATCCGCTCGATCCGCCCGAACGGCGCGACGAATGCGCGCAATGCGGACGCCACAAAGTCTGGCGCAACGCCACATCCCACTGCCGCCGCAGCCGCACCGAGCGCGTTGTAGACATTGTACAGACCCGGCACATGCGTCTCCACATCGCATGCGCGGGCACCGTCGTGCGCGACGGTAAATGCCACACCCTCCATGCCACACAAGCGGATCGTTGTGGCGGTGAAGGCGAGCGGTGGGCGCGCGTTGTCGCCGGTTGGGCAGAACCAATCACCGAGATGACCGACGGAAAGGGCGTGATATTCCAGCGGCGTCCCGCATTTCGTGCAGAGCACGGCGTCCGCCGCATGCGTCAGTTCCGGCAGGGTGTAGTCATGCGGGCCGAGACCGAACGGCACGCGCGTCGTGCCGGGCGGCGCGGCCTCCGCGAGCGCGCAGAGGGTCGGATCGTCGGCGTCATACACGATACTGGCGCCTGGCGTGAGATCGGAGAGCGCGCGTTTCCACTTCGACGCGATGCTGTTCAGTTCACCATAGCGGTCGAGTTGGTCGCGAAAGAGGTTGTTAAGGACGATGACACGCGGCCGTATCGCCGCGACGACGGCGGGAAACGCGCCCTCGTCCGTCTCGATCACCGCGATGTCGGCGTCCGGCCGCCCCAAAAGCGACGATTGGCGCGCGAATGAGGCCGCGATCCCCCGGCTCAGATTACTGCCCGCGCCATTATTCAGCACGATTTTTCCGCTGGCGGTCAGGATGTCGGCGAGCATGCGCGCCGTTGTCGTCTTGCCGTTCGTCCCCGCGACGACGATTGCGCCCTCCGGCAGCCGCGCGGCGAGTTTGCCGATCAGGCGCGGGTCAACGCGCTCGGCGATCAGGCCGGGGATCGCCGTCCCGCCGCTCCGACCGAGCAGTTGGGTCGCGCGGTACGTCCCCTTCGCCGTAGCGAGCGCGGCGGAGAGCCGGACATCCGGGAGCCACGCCATTACTGCTTTTTCCCTCGCACGATGCTGACGGTGCGCAATTTATCGAAGTTGGCGTATGGGATCAGTTCAATGACCTGCGTGTCAGAGACGTTGTCCTTTTGCACGCTATAGACCGAGCCAATGAGCAGATTCGGTTCAACGCCATTGGTGAGATTCCCGGTGACGATCCGCTGCCCCTGCGCGATCTTCGCATTCTTGTCCACCTCGCGCATCAGGAGCCGCTTCGATTCCTGCCACGCGCCGGCGGCGATTCCCTGCTCGCCGCTCTCCTGCACGACGGCGCTGACGTGGATGCTGTCGTCAATAATGAAGGTGACGAGCGCCGTATGCGCCGTCACATCGGTGATGATGCCGACCATCAACCCTTCGGGCGACGTGACCGCCATCCCCTTCGCCAGGCCATCACCCGTTCCCTTATTGATCGTGCATTCCTTCTTGGAAGACTCGCGATCATTCTTCACGACATCCGCCGCGACGATGTCGTACGTCGGTTGCGACTGCTGGAAGTCGAGTTGCTGGCGCAACGTCTGCACCTCACGGTCGAGATCGGCGAGGCGGCTGTTGTCTACGAGCAGTTGGTCCCGCTGCTTCGTGAGGGCATCAATCTGCGCTTGCAGGTCCTCGGTTTTCTGGACGCCGCCGCGCGCGACACCGAGGCGGTCGCCCACTGCCTGCGCCCGCTCCTGCCACGACGCAAGGACGCTCGACACGCCGCTCTTGATCGGGTCAAATGCATGCTGCGAATCGAGCAGGATAATCAGAAGCGTCAGGCCGACAAAGGTCGCGATGGAGAGCCAGGGGCGCCGACGCGAGCCGAACGACGTCATCATCGTCGCCTCCGCATGCTAATAGGGCCGCCGGAGTTCCTGGCCTCCGGCAAGCGCGCGATGGTAGAGGTGGATGGCCTCCGCCACCCGCCCTGTCCCTTCGGCGACGCAGGTCAGCGGGTCTTCCGCTTTATGGACGGGCATACGCAATTCCATTTCCAGCCGCCGTTCGAGGCCGAACAGGAGCGCGCCGCCACCCGCGAGGGTGATGCCCTGCTCCATGATGTCCGCGACGAGTTCCGGCGGCGTCTCTTCGATGCTGCTTTTGACGAGGTCCACAATCGTGCTGACGGGGCCGGAGATCGCGTCCCGCAACTCGACGGACGAAATCTCGATCTCCTTCGGCAATCCGGTCAGGAGATCGCGCCCCCGGAGCATCACACGCCGCTCCTGTTCGAGTGGATAGGCGCTGCCGGCGGCGATTTTCGCGTTCTCCGCCATCCGCTCGCCGATCACGAGGTTGTGGTCGCGCCGCGCGTACTGAATGATCGCGTCGTCAATCTCGTCTCCCGCGATGCGGATCGAGTTGTTGACGACGATGCCGCCGAGCGAGATCACGGCGACTTCCGTCGTGCCGCCGCCGATGTCCACGATCATGCTGCCGACCGGCTCATTGACAGGCAGGCCCGCGCCGATCGCCGCCGCCATCGGCTCCTCGATCGTGTACGCCTCGCGCGCGCCTGCCGAGAGAGCGGCATCCTTCGCGGCCCGCTTTTCCACCTCGGTGACGCCGGACGGAATGCCGACGACGACGCGCGGATGCGGCGCCATGACGCGCTGCGGATGCACCTTCGTGATGAAGTAGCGCAGCATCAGTTCGACGGTATCGAAGTCTGCGATCACGCCATCCTTGAGCGGGCGGACGGCAATGATATTGCCGGGCGTCTTGCCGAGCATCGCCTTCGCCTCCGCACCGACAGCGAGCGCGCGCTTCGTGCGCGAGTCAATCGCGACGACCGAAGGCTCCGAAACGACAATCCCCCGCCCACGCACATAGACAAGGGTGTTCGCCGTCCCCAGGTCAATACCAAGATCGCGGCTGAACGCGCCAAGAAAATAATCAAAGGGACGGAACATGTGCCGGGTGGCCTCCCCTGCCCACCGTCCGGTGGACATTCACTGCAAACATGGCGTATCCCACCTTACGCGTCGGTGCGCCACGGTGTCGGGTGAGTATACACGATCACCGGACATAATGTGCGACCGCCGCGCTGTGGTATACTCCGGCCCCGGTACAGGGTGGTGCGCGCCGAGGGGAGAATGGGCATGGACGACGACGCACGCAAACGCATCCGGCGCGCGATGCATGCACGGCAGGCGACCAGCCCGAAAGTGCGCGGCCAGTACAAGCGCGCGATTCGTGCCGCCCGGCTGGAACAGGAAGCGAATGCGCGGCCCGGCTCCGCGCGCACCGCGCGCGCGCGGCAGACGGAAGCGATGCCCGCAATCGTACCACCCCCGACGAAGCGCAAAAGCCCCGCGTGGTGGGTAATTGCTCTCGCGGCGCTGCCGATTCTCCTGCTCCTCGGCGTCGGCGCCTACGCGCTCAACCTCATCGTCCATACTGAACGGGCCTCCAACAAAATTGTCCAGCCCCCGCTCCAACGCGGGCCGGTTGTTGTGGCAACCGACATCCCACGGCCGACCAATACGCCCAATCCACTCGGCACGATTGTGCCGCTCCCGACGGTCCCGGCGGCCACGGCGGCACAGGCAACGGCGCTCCCAACCGAAGCGCCGGCAATCAATTTTGCCCGCAAAGACCCCTTCACGATTCTCATGCTCGGCGTGGACACCCGACAGGGTGACACCGATCCGTCGCGCTCCGATACGATTATCCTTGCCTATGTGGACCCACTGGCGAAGCATGTCAACCTGCTCTCCATCCCGCGCGATTTGCTTGTCACCCAGGCGGGCGGCTTCGGGCAGGCGAAAATGTCCGATGTCTATGCGAATGGAGAAGTGAGCAAGTATGTAGACCCGACGCGGGGCGGCATCGCCCTCGTCCGGGATACGATCGAGCAGAATTTCCGCATCCAAATTGACTACTACGCGCAAGTGGACTTCGTCGGCTTCCGAAAAATCGTGGACGCCTTCGGCGGCGTGACCGTTGATAATCCCTATCCAATCCTGGACGCCTCCTATCCCACCGAGGATTACCAGTTCACGCGGGTCTTCTTCCCGGCGGGTCTTGTGCATCTCGACGGCGATGAGGCGCTGAAGTTTGCCCGCACCCGGCACGACGACAACGACTTCCAGCGCAACCAGCGCCAGCAGCAGGTGCTTCTCGGCATCCGGCAGCAGGCGCTGCAACTCAACCTGCTTCCGAAGGCGACCGGTCTGATTGATACGCTCGGCGATTCGGTGCGCACCGATTTCCCACGGGGGAATCTCAACAGCAACTGGATTGGCTTCGCGAAATTCGGCACCGATCTTCAAGGAAACGCGATCCAGCAGTTCGCGCTCACCGATTTGCTGCGGGACACATACATCAATGGTATCTACTACGCGACACTCGATTGGAATCTGGCAATCGCCCGCGCCAAGCAATTCTCTCCGAAGGAGAACCGGGACAGCATCGCTGCGCAAGCAAACGCGGGGGTCAATACGAGCGCAAAGGTCGTCGTGGAGAACGGCACGCGCAACGGCGGCTTCGCCAATCGCTGGTCGGCGACACTGCAAAGGCAAGGGTACGCGAGCGCGACCTTTATTGACGCGCCACCGACGATTAAGGGCAATGTGCCGAAAACGAAGATTCTCTACTTCGCGCCGGAGAATGAGCAGACCGCCCTCGCACTCGCCAAAACGATCGGGCTGAACCCGGACAGTGTGGACGGGAATTCAAAACGGCCGCCCGAGGGCGGCGGCGCCGACATCCTTATCCTGCTCGGTGACGACACGAAGGAACCCGGCCCCGCACCGGCATGCTGCTAACGAGCAATGAGCAATGAGCAATGAGTGCGAAGTCGCAGTTCGAGATGCGGAGTTCGGGGATTGCCTGCTGCAAACACCGAACATCGAACTGACTCATTGCTCATTGCTCATTGCTCGTTGCTCATTGCTCGTTAGTGGAATGTCCAGGTGACGCTCGTGCCGGTGTGAATGCGCAGGATCGTTTCGCCGAGGATGTCTGCGACGGAGAGCTGGGTGATAATCTCCGGCAGGCCGTCCGTGGGGAGCGGGATCGTATCGGTGCAGACCAGTTCCTGAATCGGGCTATGCCGCAGGCGCTCGAAGGCGGGGCCGGAGAAGACCGGATGCGTGCAGGCGGCATAGACGACGGATGCGCCGTGCTCGACCGCCGCGCTCGCTGCCTGACAGATGCTGCTCGCCGTATCAATCTCATCGTCCACGATCAGTACCGGGCAGCCCGCGACGCTGCCAATGACATTCAGCACCTCGGACTGATCGTCGTTCCCGACCCGGCGCTTCTCGACGATGGCGAGCGACGCATCAACGAGGGTCGCGACATTGCGCGCACGCTTCGCGCTGCCGAGGTCGGGCGCGAGGACGACGAGGTCCTTCAGCCGCTTCTCGCGGAAATAGTCGCCGATCAGGAACGACGCGGTCAACTCATCCACCGGGATATTGAAGAAGCCCTGAATCTGCCCGGCGTGGAGATCGAGCGCCAGCACCCGGTTCGCGCCGGCGACCGAGATCAGATCCGCGAGCAGCCGCGCGGTGATCGGCACGCGCGGCTGGTCCTTTTTGTCCGTGCGTCCATAGCCAAAGAAGGGCAACACTGCCGTAATCCGTCCCGCCGATGCCCGCTTCAGCGCGTCAATCATAATTAGCAGTTCCATGATCGAGCGGTTGATCGGGCGGCAGAGCGGCTGGACGACGAAGACATCGTTCTCGCGCACGCTCTCCAGGATGCGGACAAAGATATTCTCATTCGAGAACTCGAAGACCTCGGCACGGCCCAGCGGGATGTCAATCGCGTCGCAGATACGCTGCGCGAGGATGGGATTCGCGTTCCCCGTGAAGACACGCAACTCGCCATAGACACTGCCCATCGCGTGACACCCCTCAACGTAGTGGTGGGGGCGGGCTTTATAGCCTGCCGCAAAGATGGGCAGGCTAAAGCCCGCCCCCACCACTACGCTGAGGGGTGTCACGCGATGGGAAGTGTGTACGGCGAGTTGCGCGTCTTCACGGGGAACGCGAACCGGGCGCTTGCCGAGCGCATTTGTCACGCGATTGACATT
>JALYUS010000482.1 GCA_030853625.1 Chloroflexota bacterium | reverse complement strand
TGCGGTTCTCCCCGGTTTCAGCCAATTTTTCGTGAGGGCTTGACAAGACGCATATGTGGCCGTACACTATGTACGTACATAGGAGGCGGCACTGCGGAACGGCGAGGGGCGCTGGGACGGTCCCTCTGGAGAGTCTGAAACGAGCCGAGGCTGTGGGCGGATCGTTTGAGGCCGGGAATGCTCCAAGGCCTTTACCCGTACTGCTGGATCATCCAACCGGTGGAACGCGAGGGGCAGCGATTCACATGGGCGGATGATGACGAAGTGACCGGGACTCCTCCTGGGTACATGGTGGACCTCCCGCCTATGCACCGATCTGTTGCGGTCGCGCGGTGATGGCCGAACAGTCGGGGCAGTCGGCGGCAACGTCCTCAGGTATCTGGTTTCGTTTGACCCGGACGGCAACGCTCGCGGAACCACGACACTCCTCCCCCCTCTTCTTTCTGCCTCAGGCTGGTCGCGCGGTCTGGGGCAGACCCTTTTAACGCTGGCGCGATCATCGTCGGATTTTCCCTTTCTGCCGTATCTGTAAAACAGTTGTGCAGCGCCGGTAAAAGATGATCGGTTTCGGACGATTCGCGCCATCCGGCCGGTGCCACGATCCGCCATCGGGCACGCTTTGGCGGCATGCGTTGTGCGTCGCACGACGATGCAGGCGTGGAACCCTCCGTATCCAGGTACACTGCTCCTGCCGTAGATTAATAATGGCGGGAGCCAATGCCCGTTGCCCATCGTCACAGTATCTGTGCGCGCGTGAGGCAGACGCGAATCCCGGACAGAAAGGAGCACGATCAATGGTGTCGCGAACCGAGGGACCAATGACATACCGCATCATCCGTGGGAAGCGCGATGGGATGTCGCTAATCCGCGCACACAAGGCGCTTGCGGCCTTCATTGCGCTTGCCGCGCTGCTCGTCGGCACGATCACCGCTGAAGCAAGCCCGGCGTCGCTTACTGCCAGCGGCACATATGTTCAGTACAGCGGCTTGAGCATCACGGTTCGCTGGGCCTCCGGCACCGACAACGGCTCGCCCGTGGTGTGGGTATGCACCAGCACGAATGGCAATCCGTCGCTGCCACTCGACTCAGGAGCATTCGGTAGCCTGACGACGAACTTCGTCAATAGCACTCCAGTCACGTTCGGGCTGTATATGGACCAGGAATGCACGACTTCCTTCCATAATCAGACGGTAACGGTGACGAGGTGACGGTGACGAACGGCACTCGCAACGCCAATCTCCCACACAAATAGCGGCCAAACCGCGCCACATTTTGCGGCCAGCATCTTCGTGGTGTCACCGCAATCCTTCATATTCTTGTGCGAATGCATAGGAAACCCATCCGAATCCGTCCATTTACTCGTATACTGTTGCGGTTCTCAGTGTATACTCGGCGCAATGGATGATATATCGGGTGCCTGGGTTTCTGACGGAAAGATGATGCGACGCCGCATGGCGTCCGTATGTATACGCACGTATGGGAGGGTGACGCATGACCATGTCTACAGAGCCTGAGCGGCCAATCGCCGCGCGCCTGAGCCGCCGCCTCATTCTGCGCGGCGTCGCGGCGGCGGGGGCGACGAGCGCGCTTGGCGCGCTGCTGGCAGCCTGCGGTGGGAGCGCCACGAGCGCGACGAATACCGCCGCGCCTGTCGCAACGAAACCGGCGGGCGTGGCGACGCAGCCTGCCGCCGCGAGTGGGGTAGCGGGTAGCGCGCCGACGACGGCAGCAGCAACATCCGCGCAGGCAGCGGGGGGGACGGTCAAGGAGGGTGGCACGCTCACAGCAGGGCTGGATGGTGACATCCTCACGTTCGACCCGCTCACCTCCGGCGCGTACGCAGATCGCGAGGTCTACTACAATATCTATGACACGCTGGTGGCCTTTGACCCGAACCTGCAAATTATCCCCGCGCTGGCGGAGAAGTGGGAGACGCCCGACCCGAAGACGTATCTCTTCCATATCCGCCAGGGCGTGAAGTTCCATGACGGGACGGACCTGAACGCGGACGCCGTCAAGTTCAATATTGATCGCTATCTGACAGACAAGGCGAGTCGGCGTAAGGCGGAGATTGATACGATCACGTCGGTTGATGTGGTGGACCCATACACCGTCAAATTTAACCTCAAAGCCGGGTTTGCACCCCTCCTGGCCAACCTTGCCGACCGTGCGGGGATGATCCTCTCGCCGAAGGTGATTCAGGCGCTTGGCCCGGATGCCCTCGCCTTGAAGCCGGTTGGGGCGGGGAGCGGCCCGTTCATGTTTGTCGAAGCCGTGAAGGATGACCACATCACGGTAGCGCGCAACCCGAATTATTGGAAAAAGGACGCGAGCGGCAATCAACTCCCGTACCTCGACAAAGTGACGTACCGCCCGATTCTGGACGCGACCGTCCTGCTGGCGAATCTCAAGACCGGCGACCTCGATGCCTCGTACTCGATCGCGGCAAAGGATGTCGCAGGCGTCAAATCCGGCAGCGAACTGGTGCTCAAAGACGTGGCGGGCCTCGGCTTCAATGCGATCTCATTCAACGTCGCGAAGGATCCCTTTACAAAGAAAGAATTGCGCCAGGCGGTGGCGGAGGCGCTGGATCGCGATCAGATCAATAAGACCGTCTACTTCGGCGTTGACCAGATCGCCCAGGGTCCAATTCCGCCGACGAGTTGGGCCTACGACGCGAACTACAAGCCGTATGGGGCGAACATCGCCAGAGCGAAAGAGTATCTGAAAGCGGCCGGGATGCCGGACGGTTTCACCTTTGAGATGAAGATCAGTTCCGGTTCGCCGACGACAACGCAACTCTCGCAACTGATTAAGGATCAACTGGCGAAGGCCGGGATCACGATGAACATCGTCCAGCAAGAACGGACCAAGACCTCGACGGATCAAGACAGCGGCAACTTCCAGACGCTCCTCTTTGGCTGGAGCGGCCGCCCCGACCCGGATGGGAACCTCTACAATATCTTTCACACCGGCGGTGGCTTGAACTACGGCAAGTATTCTCTGCCGCAGGTAGACGATGCATTGGAGAAAGCCCGCACCACAAGTGACCAGGCGCAGCGCAAGGACCTGTACCAGCAAGCGCAGAAACTGCTCGTGGACGATGGCGCGATGGCTTTCTATAGTTTCGTACCCGCCTATCTCGTCACGCAGCCGAAGGTGCAGGGAATGCAACTCTATCCCGACTTCATGATGCGCTTTGAGGGCGCGTGGCTGAAGTAGCAGTAGACAGGGATTAGTAGACCGTAGACGGTAGACAGAAAGAAATACGCGCGTCGCTCCCAACTGACTACGGTCTACGGTCTACGGTCTACGGTCTACTGGTGTATGATGCGCGTATCAGCGAGCAATGACCGGCGTGTAGTGAGGAAGAAGGAGCAATGACGATGCATGACGGGGCCGACCTATCCGTGTCATCGGGGCGGCTGAATCGCCGGACGCTCCTGCGGGGGGCTGCGGCTGCGGGGGCGACGACCGCTCTCGGCGCGCTGCTCGCCGCCTGCGGCAGTGGTAGCGCGACCGCCACGGCGAAACCGGCCGGTGGGACAAGTGGCACGACGGCCCCTGCCGCAACGACGGGCAGCGGCGCCGCCAGCGCCGTCAGTGGCACGACGGCCACCCAGGCGGCGAGCGCGGGCGCGCCGAAGAAGGGTGGGGCGATCAAGGCCGAACTCGACTCAGACATCGCCAACCTCGACCCGATGCCCTCCAGCCTGCTCGTGGACCGGCAGGTGCTCTACAACATCTACGATTCGCTCGTCGCCATTGATAAGGACCTGAAGATCATCCCGTCGCTCGCTGAATCGTGGCAGACACCCGATCCGAAGACGTACATCTTCAAGTTGCGGCAGGGCGTCAAGTATCACGACGGCACCGATTTCAACGCCGACTCCGTCAAGTGGAACATCGAGCGTTACCTGACCGACAAGAACAGCCGCCGTGGCCCGGAAATCGGCTCGATCCAGACGGTCGAGGTGATGGACCCGTACACGGTGAAGTTCAATCTCAAGGCGGCCTTCGCACCGCTGCTCGCCAATCTCGTAGACCGCGCCGGGATGATGGTCTCGCAGAAAGCGGCGGAGGCGGGCGGCGTGGACTTCTCCCGCAAGCCGGTCGGTGCGGGCACGGGCGCGTTCACGTTCGTCGAGTGGGTGAAGGATGACCACATCACGCTGGCGCGCAATCCGAACTACTGGAAAAAGGACGCGAGCGGCGCCCAACTGCCGTATCTTGATAAAGTGACGATTCGCCCGATTGTGGACGAGACCGTCGCGCTCACAAATGTCAAGACGGGTGATATTGACATCGGCTACGTCGTCCCCGCGAAGGATTACGCGACGGTAAAGGCGGGCAAAGACCTTGTGCTGCAAGAAACGCCCGGCCTCGGCTACGCGAGTATCGTCATCAACGTGCAGGCGGACCCATTCAACAAGAAGGAGTTCCGGCAGGCGTTCGCGGAGGCGCTGGACCGCGATCAGATCATGAAGACGGTCTTCTTTGGCGTTGGTCAGGCGGCCTATGGGCCGATTCCGCCGCCGAGTTGGGCGTACGATCAGACCTTCAAGCCGTACGGCGCGGACATCGCGAAGGCGAAGGAGTATCTGAAGGCGGGTGGCAAGCCGGACGGCTTTACCTGCGAGTTGAAGATCACGGCGGGATCGCCGACGACGACGCAACTCGCCCAACTGATGAAGGATCAGGTCGCCAAAGCGGGGATCATCATGAACCTCGTGCAGTTGGACTTCCCGACGCTCGTCGCGGATACGCAGGCCCGCAAGTATCAGGCAAACCTCGTCGGCTGGAGCGGCCGCATTGACCCGGACGGCAACATCTACAATATGTTGCACACGGGCGCCGCCGGGAACGACTCGCAATACTCCAACCCGCAGGCGGATGACCTGATGGAGAAGGCGCGCGCCGTAGCCGAACAGGCGCAGCGCAAGGATTCGTACCAGCAGTTGCAGAAGATCGTCGTGGATGACGCGCCCCTGATCTACTACCGCTTCCCGATTTCGTTCATGCTCTCCCGGCCCAATGTGCAGGGGATGCAGTTGTACGCCGACCAGATCATGCGCTTCGAAGCGGGATGGCTGAAGTAATGAGTAGTCGGCAGTCAGCAGTGGGCAGTCAGCAGATGGAAGCGGCAGATGCATTCTCGATGGGACGCCGCATGTCTGGCGCTGTTTATTGCCTGCTGCCGACTGCCGACTGCCGACTGCTGACTGGAATTCGCGTATGACCGCCTACATCATCCGCCGACTACTCCTGATGATTCCGGTGGCGTTGCTCGTCAGCATCATCATCTTCACGCTGCTGCGGCTGACGCCCGGCGATCCGATCCGCGTCCTCTTAGGTGAGGACCCGGACCCGACGACGATCGCCACGCTGCGCCACGAGTATGGGCTGGATCAGCCGATCCCGATTCAGTACGTCAACTGGATCGGGCGCTTCCTGCGCGGGGACATGGGGCGGTCGTTGCGCACGCGGCAGCCGGTGAGCGAGGCGATCTTCACCCGCCTCCCTGCGACGCTCGAACTGGGGTTCGCGGCGATCTGCTTCAGCCTCATTATCTCCATCCCAATCGGCATTCTCAGCGCGACGAAGCGGAACTCGGTCTGGGATCTCGTCGGCACGAG
>JALYUS010000476.1 GCA_030853625.1 Chloroflexota bacterium | reverse complement strand
AGAACTGCTGCCCACTGGTGGCGAGCATGCTGCCCCACGCGGGCATCGGCGGTTTGACGCCGAAGCCGAGGAAACTCAGCGTGGATTCCGCGAGGATTGCGCCGCCCAACTGCACGGTGGCGAGAATGATGATCGGCGCGAGCACATTTGGCAGCACGTAGCGAAGGATGATACGCGTATGATTGCAGCCCACGCAGCGCGCCGACTCCATGTAGGGCATATCCCGAATACCGATGACGGCGCTGCGCACGACGCGCGTCGAACCGCCCGCCACAATCAGGCCGATGACGATCGCGACGATGACAATGGAGCTCGTTGAACTCGTCTTTTTCGTAGACATGATCGTGACGAGACAGGCGAGCAGGACGAGGGGCGGGAAGGCGATCCACGCGTCAATGAAACGCTGAAAGAGCAGGTCGAACAAGCCGCCAAAGTAGCCCGAGATGATGCCGAGAATGGCGGCAAGCCCCGTACCGACAAGCACAGCGCCGAAGCCCACCTCGACGGAGATGCGTGCGCCGTAGACGATACGGCTGAACATATCCCGACCGAGATTGTCCGTACCGAGGAGATGACGCAGCGACGGCCCCTGGAGGCGATCCACCCCTTTCCCCGCGTCGTACGCGTACGGTGCAATCTGCTGGGCGAAGAGCGCCGTCAGGATAAGGATACAAACGATTATGCCCCCGATTGCGCCCAGAGGTTTGTTGCGCGCGAAGCGCCAGAGCGCCATTAGAGGGCGTGTCTGGGCGGGAGCAATCGGGGTCCGCTGACTCACCTGCGCGGGCAGCGCGCCAGGGACGGTCACAAGTTTCGTTGGCTCGGATCGCATCGGGCGATTACTCCTATCTCTCTCGGTCTCCACTGCGTGTGCCGGTCATTGAGCGCTCGCGGCTAGGAATAACGGATCCGGGGGTCCAACCATGCATAGAGCAAATCAACGACCAGATTGAAGAGGATAATCACGGTCGCAAAGAGCAATACCACCGCTTGAACCGCCGGGTAATCACGAGCGTTCAATGAATCAAGCAAGTAGCGCCCCATGCCGGGAAGGACGAAGATGCTTTCGAGCACAACGGTGCCGCTGATCAGTACCGCCATGTTCAGCCCCAGGAGCGTGACAATCGGGACAATCGCGTTGCGTAGCGCGTGTCGGTAGATCACCGCCCGCTCGCTCAGACCTTTCGAGCGGGACGTGCGGATGTAGTCCTGCCGCAGAACTTCGAGCATCTGTGCCCGCGTCAGGCGCATGATCGAACCGGAGAGGCCGATACCAAGAATGATCGCGGGCAGGATCATCTGTTTGAGATTCGCGGCCGGATTATCCTGCAAGCGCGCGTAGCGGAGCGGGGGCGTCCACTTGTGCCAGGGCCAGACCGACGGCACGGTAATCGCCAGGATCGCCAGCCAAAAGCCGGGAATCGCCAGCATCGCGATGGCGGCGCTCCGGGCGATATAATCGGAGATCGTATCCTGCCGGACGGCCGAATAGACACCCAGCGGTATCGCGATCAGTAACGAAACAATCAATCCGAGGAACCCGAGTTCGAACGTGACCGGTAAGCGTATGGCGAGTTCGTGGGCGATCGGCGTGCGGTCGCGCAACGACTGACCAAAATCGCCATGCGCGATGCCGCCGATCCATTTGATGTACTGAACCTGAAACGGCTGGCTCAAGCCCAGTTTCGCTCGTAAGTCGTCGGCATCCCTGGCATACTGCCCGTAGTCCCCAAGCATGATCGTCACTGCATCGCCCGGCAGCAGGCGGATCATGACCGAGATAATCAGTGTCACACCCAGCAGGGCCGGAATCGTCAGGACCAGTCGGCGCAGTATGTAGCGTTGCACGGCATTCCTTATCCCATGTCAGGTGCGGTGAGCGACTGCCTACCGCACCGTTTCGCGAACCGTCGGTTACTTCTTGCCGTCGAGATAGGCCTTCGGCACCCACTCTGCACCGCGCGCATAGTCGGTCGAGTAGTTCACGTTCTTTACCCAGGGCTGCGCCGCAACTGAGGTTGGACCGACCGGGCCGATGACATAGTATTGCTGTTCGCCCGTGTACCGCTGAATATCGTTGATCATCTGCTTGCGCATGCTCTTATCGAGCGTCACCGACTGCTTCTCGACCATATCGGTCAGTTTCGGATCATTGACACCGGCGTGGTTGCGGACGCCCTTCGGATGATACATGTTGAACAGGTAATCATGCGGCTCCTGGAATGGCGTTTCAAGCCCCCAGATCATTGTGCCGGGCGTGAACTTGCCGAGGAAGGTGCTGCCGATATAGGCGGCGTAATCCTGCGGCTGGAAGTCCAACTGGATACCGGCATCCTTCAGTTGCTTGATGACGAGTTCGATGCTCGCGTTGAAGGTATCGCCGTAGGCGTTCTGGATGGAGATGAACGGTATCTTCTGACCGACCGGGAAGTTGGCAGCGGCCAGCAACTTCTTCGCCGCGTCCACATCGCGTTTGAAGTATTGCGCACTTGGCCCCATATCCGCACCCCGCGGGTCCAGCCACCACGATTCCAGCCCAGCCGGAATCGCATTATTGATGTAACCCTTCCCTTCGTCGAGCACGGTGATCAGTTCGTCCCGGTCAAGAGCGAGCGAAACGGCCTGGCGGACGCGAACATCATTGAAGGGCGGCGCATCCACGCGCCAGTACATGAAGTAGAGCAGGTTCTGGGGGAAATCTATGAGTTGAATCTCGGGATTCGAGGTGGCAATGGCGTTGCGGTCGCTCTGCGAGGGGACAATGATGTCAATCTGTTTTGCCCGCAAGTTGGCAACCTGCGTGGCCTCGGTGGGAATGATCAGCAAGTCCAATTCATCCACGTACGGCGTGCCGGTGAAGTAGTAGTCCGGGTTCTTCTTGGCGACGACCTGCACGCCTTTGTCGAACTTGTCAAAGATCCATGGGCCGCTGCCGATCACGCGCTTGCGCGCATCACCATCCGCCTCGATCACTTCCTTCGGCATGATCCAGAGGACGGGCGCGGCGACGGCGTTCTCGAACGGCGCGAAGACATTGGTGAGCGTGAAGACGACGGTACGCGGATCGGTCGCCTTCACATCCTTGACAATATCGAAGTAGTTCTTGTTCGGCGATACCGTCTTGAACCGATTGAAGGAATAGACCACATCGTCGGCCGTCACGGTGCGCCCGCTCATCGGCGGCTTGTTCTGCCACTTGGCGTTGGCGCGAATCGTGAACGTATACGTCAAGCCATCCGAAGAAACATCGTACTTTTCCGCGAGATCGGGAACGGGCTTGAATGAGTTGGGGCCGATGCCCGGCCCACTGTCGTATTTCAGGAGACGGCTGTAGAAGAAGCCGGCGAACTCCTGCGCGCGGAACGTGACGTTCAGATAGGGATCGAGGTCCGGTGGATCGCCGGTCCACCAACTGATAACCAGCGTGCCGCCCGGCTTTGCGTTCACGGCCGCCGCTGTGGTCGGCGCGGCAGCCGACGATGATGCAGCCGAGGGTGACGCAGCCGTAGCGGCCGCAGGGGACGAACCGGTCGCGGCAGTGGCTGCTGTCGTCGCAGTTGTTGGTGCGGCGGCGCTCGCCGCAGGGACTGGTGCGGTGGTCGCCGCAGCGGGTTTCGGCGTGTCAGTGGCCGTACTGCCGCTTCCACAGGCAGCGAGGATCGCCGCTGCCGCGCTGGCGCCGGCGGTGGTCAGGAATGCACGCCGCGTCAAACGATACGGTGAAGGACCCGCCGGTGTTGTCGCCATTTACTACTCCTTCGGAACGCTGACGAACCTACGACGATACGCGGGAAACGACGCGCTGATCCGCTACTCACGACCCGCCCGTTCAGCCGACAGGTTCATCGGCGCGGGAAAATGTGGGACGCGCATCTGACATTGAATGATATGCCTCAGAGTATATCTACGGTGTCAAGCCGTCAAGCGGATTATTTGGCCTATGCGGGATACACGCGGACGTACGGCGGGCATATCGGCGGGAAAACATGCGGCACGAAGACACACGGAAAACGCATAGCG
>JALYUS010000467.1 GCA_030853625.1 Chloroflexota bacterium | reverse complement strand
TCAGAGTATATCTACGGTGTCAAGCCGTCAAGCGGATTATTTGGCCTATGCGGGATACACGCGGACGTACGGCGGGCATATCGGCGGGAAAACATGCGGCACGAAGACACACGGAAAACGCATAGCGACTCACCATCTACCAATTTTTCGTTGTATGCCGAGGGATTTTGTGGAGCGGGTGATCGGACTCGAACCGACGACATTCTGCTTGGGAAGCAGACACTCTACCAACTGAGTTACACCCGCGCGTCGTGTGACACATTTGCAGTATACGCAACCCTCCGACGATTCGCAAGTGCGCGGATTGCCTCACATTGCCCCCGATGATGACATTTCGTGCATCTCTGGTGACGGCGTGGTGTTTGCTATAGGTAAAGCAGACGGCAAGCGGCGTGCTACACTGCGCCCCACGGATGATGAAGAGGGTTCGCGTGGTCCTCGCATGATGGCGAATGGCGCGATCACGATAATGGATTCAAGGAGGCACAACGTGAAACCTCGAATGAATACGGCGCCGATCGTCGGCATGCTCCTTGCCCTCACGACAGCGCTTGCGCTCGGCGCGTGCGGAGGGAGCAAGGCGACGCCCACCGCGAATGCGCCCGCCCCCGCGCTTGCGACGGTCGCCGCGACTGCCCTGCCTCCCACTCTCCCACCTGCGACCGCGACGGTTATTCCACCGACGCCTATCCCACCAACGGTCATCCCGCCGACAGCGATTCCGGTGACGCCCACGCCATTGGCTGGCGATGCGACGGCGCTTGCGGCGACCGGAACCGCACTCAGTGCGACGAGTAACGCATTTGTCGGCAGCCCGACGCCGAACACCGTGCAGAGTGTCGGCCCACCATCGGATCCACAATCGCAAGCAATCGTGGACAAGGCACGCACGCGGTTCGATCAGGTCAATACGCTGCACTTTACCGTCGCCATTGATGGCGATGTCTATCTCGACAAACTCCGCACGCAGAAACTGAAGTCCGCCGAGGGCGATCTGGTGCGGCCCGATAAAGTCTCGCTCATCGCCAGGGCGCAAGTTGGGCCGATCAACGCGCAACTCAAATTCATTCAGATCGGCGACAACGCCTACCTCACAAATATTCTTACCGGCAAATGGGAGAACGCGCCGAGCGGTTTCGCCTACGATCCGCGCATCGTCTTCGATCAGGATCGCGGCGTCGCGGCCATTCTCTCGAAGGTGACTGGCTGGCAACCGGCCGATAGCGTCAAGATCAACGGCGCTGATACACAACATGTGCGCGCGCCCGTCCCGGTGGGAACGGTCAACGATCTGGTCAGTTCGTCTCTGCGCGGCGATACCGTTGATGTGGATCTCTACATCGAACCGAAGAACAACGATGTCGTACGGCTGGTCCTCACCGAGCAACCGGGCGCCGTCACGGCAGGTACGACGGCCGCACGGTGGACGCTCGATCTCTCCAAACAAAATAGCAACATCACGATTGACGCGCCGACAATCGGCGGATAGGACGGGCTGCGTGCCAGAGGGTGACGACATCGCGCGCGTCGCGATTGAGGGCGGCGAACAAACGGACGTGCCAACGCAGCCGTTTCCCGAGGGACGCGCGCGCTGGGTGCTCGCGGCTGCTCTCCTTGCCGTCTTCGTCGGCTCGCTCGATCTGACAGTGATTACCACGCTGCTGCCGAAAATGATCAGCGATCTGCAAATCAATACCGCCGACATCAACCGCTACGTCTGGATTGTCTCCGGGTACCTTCTCGCCTACATGGTGACGATTCCTGTGCTCGGCCGGGTCTCAGACATCGTCGGGCGGCGACCGGTCTTCGCGGGCGCGCTCGCGATCTTTCTGGTCGGCTCGATCCTCAGTGCGCGGGCGGGCGGTCTCGCCGGTCTTATCACCGGGCGCGCGATTCAGGGGTTCGGTGGCGGTGCGCTCGTCCCGGTAACGATGGCGCTCGTCGGCGACATTCTGCCGCCGCGCCGCCGTGCGGCGGTGATCGGCCTCGTCGGCGCGGTAGATACGATGGGTTGGGTGCTCGGTCCGCTCTACGGCGCCGCGCTCCTCGGCCTGACGGGATCGTGGCGCGCGGTCTTCTGGATCAATGTGCCGATCGCAATTCTTACCGTCCTCATGCTGCTTGTTACCTGGCGTGGCGTGCGGCAGCAGCGTGTACGCGAACGGCTCGATCTCGCGGGCGCACTCCTCCTCTCGGCAAGTCTCGTCTGCCTCAACCTCGCGCTCTCCGCCGGTGCGGAGGCGGGGAGCGGAAGCGGTCAACTCGGCGGCTCCGCGAACCCGCTTGCGGCCTACCGCTGGCCGCTGCTCGGCGGCGCACTCATCGCGATGATCGCCTTCGTGCTGTGGGAACGGCGGGCGAAATCGCCGCTGATTCCCCTGTCCCTCTTTCGCCTGCCCATCTTTTCCGCCGCGACGATCGCCAATCTGCTGGTCGGCGCGTCGTTGATCGTCGTCATGGTGGATGTGCCTCTGTTCGCCTCATTAGTCGAGGATGACCCAACGCGCGCGAGCCTCGTCGGGGCGGCGCTACTGACGCCGTTCACGCTGCTGATGGCGGTCGGGTCGGTGATTGGCGGGGTGCTGACGGGGCGATTCAGCGCGCGGCCGGTCGCGGTCGTCGGGGTCGTGCTCGCCGCGATTGGGTTGGCGCTGATGCGCCTCTGGCCCGACAGCATTCAGGCTATCCCAATGAGCGCGACGCTGTTGCTGGCGGGCTTCGGTTTCGGCATCGTGATCGCGCCGGTCGCGTCCGTCGCAATCAATGTCGTGCGGCGGGCGCATTATGGCGTCGCGTCCGGCCTCGTCGTCGTGACGCGATTGATCGGTATGACGGTCGGGCTTTCGGTGCTCAGTGGCTGGGGCGTTGGCCGGTTGAGCAGCCTCCTGCAAAGCAACGCACCGGCGCGGATGCCGGGCGAGGCGGATATTGATTTCCAGACGCGGACGTTTGCCTATATCGGCGAGCAGACGGTTCATTACTCATTGGTCGTCTTGCGAGAGACATTCGTTGTCGCTGCCATCGTGTGCGCGGTGGCGGCGCTTCCCGCGCTGTTGTTCGCGCGCCATCGTGCGGATCGTCGCGCCGCAGTGCGGGATGCTCCCGCTGCCGTGCCGAGCGACTAACGCATCGCTGCCTGAAGCGCCTCAATATTCGCCGCGACGGTTCCGTGCGTATTGAACACCGCCGATCCCGCCACCATCAGCTCGCATCCCGCCTCGGCGGCCGCGTGGATCGTCGTCGGATTGATGCCACCGTCTACTTCGATGATGAAGTCCAGGCCGCGTTCCCCGCGCATCGCGGCCAACCGGGCGATGCGCGCGGTGCTTGCGGGCAAGTAGGTCTGGCCGCCGAAACCGGGATTGATGCTCATGACGAGGACGAGGCCAACGAGCGGTAGCACCTCTTCGATCATCACGAGCGGCGTGCCCGGATTGAGCGTCACGCCGGGAATCGCCCCGGCAGCGCGAATGGAAGAGAGCACGCGATTCAAATGCGCCGTCGCCTCGGTATGGACTGTGACGATGTCCGCCCCTGCCTGCGCGAAGGCTTCCGCGTACCGTTCCGGTTCGACGATCATCAGATGGGTTTCAATTGGTAGCGATGTCGCCTGCCTCACCGATGCGAGTACAGGCAGGCCAATTGAGATGTTCGGCACGAACCGGCCGTCCATCACATCGAAGTGGATGCTCGCCGCGCCCGCTGCCTCGGCGGCGGCGATGGCGTCACCGAGATGCGCGAAATCGGCCGCGAGGATTGAGGGTGCAATCGCTGGCCCCGTACGCAACCGCTCGCGTAATTCCTCAAACCGTTCCACGCTACCCTCCTCATGCGCGTTGTAATCACTAACGCATTCTACCGCGAATACCGGCGGCGGTGTGATTGCACGACCTTGACGGGTAGCACAGTGGCACGGACAATACGCCGGTTAGTGCGGTGGCTGTGACGGATCGCGTCGGACAGACGTGGGATGGAGAGCGGAGTGAGCACGGAGACGGCGAAGCGGACGCCGCTGTACGCGGAGCACGAGAAACTCGGCGCGCGGATGATCCCCTTCGGTGGCTGGGACATGCCGGTGCAGTATACCGGGATCATCGAGGAGCATCGCGCGGTGCGCAATGCCGCCGGTCTGTTCGACCTCGGCCACATGGGCCAGGCGCGCGTCAGCGGCCCCGACGCGGAGCGCTTCGTCCAGTCTGTCGCGACGAACGACCTCAATCGGATTCCCGAAGGGCTGGCGCAATACAGCATCCTCTGCCGTCCATCAGGCGGCACGGTGGACGATATTTTCGTCTATCGTCTGCCGGACAGCCTCTTTATCTGCCTCAATGCCTCGAACACCGACAAGGATGTCGCCTGGCTCCAGGAGCAGCAACACGCGAGCGGGATGGATGCGATGGTGGAGAATGTCTCTGATCGGTATGGCATGCTCGCCGTGCAAGGGCCGAAGGCGATTGGCATCGTCCAACAGTTGACCGATACCGACCTCGCTGCGTTACCGCGCTTCGGCGTCGTCGAGGCGACGGTCAATGGCGCGCTGACCATCGTCGGGCGCACCGGCTACACCGGCGAGGACGGTGTCGAACTCTATCCGCCGATTGACGATGTGGTCGCCCTTTGGCGGAAATTGTTAGAGATCGGCAAGCCGGACGGGCTGATGCCGATCGGCCTCGGCGCGCGCGACACCCTCCGTCTGGAAGCGAAGATGGCCCTCTATGGCCACGAACTGACGGAAGAGATCAACCCGTTGGAGGCGGCGCTCTCGTGGGCGGTCGCCTTCGATAAAGGTGACTTCGTCGGGCATGATGCCCTCCAGGCCGTGAAGGAAGCGGGCGGCCCGGCCCGGCGGCTCGTTGGTTTTAAGATGATTGGCCGGGGCATCCCACGCGCGGACTATCCGGTCGCGGTCAACGGCGAGACCGTCGGCTCGGTGACGAGCGGAGGCTACGCCCCGACGCTCGGCGCCAACATCGGCCTTGCCCTCGTCCGCCGCGATGTCGCGGGGATCGGCAAACCGCTCGACATCATCATCCGCAATCAACCCGTGGCGGCGGAGCAGGTGCGCACGCCGTTCTACCGTCGGCCCGAAGTAACTGAGAAGGGAAACGCGTAACTATGGAGACTCCCGCAGACTTGCGCTACTCCGAGGAGCACGAATGGGTGCGGATGGAGGGTGATGTCGCAACGATTGGCATCACTGCCTACGCCCAGGACTCGCTCGGTGACATCGTCTTTGTGGAACTGCCCGCTGCCGGGCGGTCGCTCGCGGTCGGTGATGGCTTCGGCGTCGTCGAGTCTGTCAAGGCGGTGTCGGATGTCTACAGCCCGGTCTCCGGCGAAATTGTCGCGGTCAATGCCACCCTCGAAACCGCGCCTGAGCATGTTAACAACGCGCCGTACAGCGATGGCTGGATGATTAAAGTCCGCGTCAGCGATCCGTCCGTGCTAGACAAATTGATGGATGCCGAAGCGTATGCGGGATTCACGGCGCATTAGCGAGCAATGAGCAATGAGCAACGAGCAATGAGTGGGAACCGCGTTTCGTCCCTCATTGCTCATTGCTTCCGAGGAGATGATGATGTCCTACGTTCCGACGACTGACCCTGAGCGACGCGCGATGCTTGACGCCATTGGCGTTGAGCAGTTCGACGCGTTAGTACAGGCGGTGCCCGCCGATCTCCGCTTTCCGCATCTCCGTTTGCCGGAGGCGCTCTCGGAGATCGAGGCGCTCCGAACCCTCGGCGCGCTCGCGGAGCGGAACGCGGACGCGGTGCGTTATCCGACTTTTCTCGGTGCAGGCGCGTACAACCATTTCACGCCCGCCGCCGTCCGCCATACCGCCTTTCGTGGCGAATTCTATACCGCGTACACGCCCTACCAGCCGGAAGTTTCGCAGGGCACCTTGCAGGTCATCTACGAGTTCCAGACGCTGATGACGCAGTTGTACGGCATGGAAGTCTCCAATGCCTCGATGTACGACGGCGCGACCGCGCTCGCGGAAGCCGCGCTGATGGCGATCAGCAGCACCAAACGGCGGCGCGTCGTCGTCGCCGATTCCGTCCATCCCGCGTATCGCAAGGTGATGGCGACCTATATGAGTGGCCTCGATGTCGAACTGGCCACCGTTGCATGTGTGAACAGTGGCACATTAACAACGACCGTCGCCGATGTCCGCGCCGCGCTGAACGAGCAGACTGCCTGCCTCGTCGTGCAGTACCCATCATTCGTCGGCACGATTGATGATCTCGCAGCCCTTGGCGAGGCGGCGCACGCAGTCGGCGCGCTGCTGATCGTCAGCAGTTATCCGGTCGCCCTCGGCATGCTGAAGCCGCCAGGCGCGTTCGGCGCGGATGTCGCCGTCGGTGAAGCGCAGTGTTTCGGCACAGGCTTATCGTTTGGTGGCCCGTTCCTCGGCGTCCTGACCTGCAAGCAATCGCTCGTGCGGCTGATGCCGGGGCGCGTCGTCGGCCAGACAACGGACACAATGGGCAGGCCGGGGTACGTGCTGACGCTCCAGACGCGCGAGCAGCATATCCGCCGCGAGCGGGCGACCTCGAATATCTGCACGAACGAGGGGCTGAACGCGCTGATGGCGACGATCCAGATGGCGATGCTCGGCGATGGCGGCGTACGTGAACTGGCGCGACAGTGCTATCACAAGGCGCACTATCTCGCGGGCGCGATCGGCGCGTTGCCCGGATATGCGGTCCTGAATGCGGACGGCGCGACGCAGAATGGCGCCGGCCCGGCAACGACGTTCTTCAATGAGTTCGTCGTGCGGACGCCGATCGCTCCGGCGGAACTGAATGCGCGTTTGCTCGATGCCGGGATGATCGGCGGCTACGATCTAGGTGCGGACTATCCCATGCTGGCGGGCCATATGCTGATCTGTGCGACGGAAATGCTTGACCGCGCCATGCTGGACCGATTCGTCGAGGTTTTGGCTTCCGTCGGATAATCGCGCGTCGCTTGCTTCTGCTATACTCGATAGGCGAATCCGCGATGACGCGACCGTTTTTGCATGCACGCTTGTGAACCGTCCGGGAGGAACTTTGGCGAAGCCGATTGTTGCCGTCGTTGGTCGCCCCAACGTCGGCAAATCAACCCTGTTTAATCGCCTGATTGGCGAGCGCCGCGCCATCGTCCAGGACGAACCCGGCACGACGCGTGACCGCGTCTATGGCGATGTCGAGTGGAATGGCGTCTCATTCGCGCTGATTGATACGGGCGGGATCATTGTGGACGAGCGGGGCGCGGAACTCGACCTCAGCACGATCCCGGCGGATACGCTGAAGCAGGCGCAGCACGCCATCGAAGAGGCGGACGTGATCGTCATGGTCGTGGATGCCAATATCGGCACAACGACGGCGGACCACGCCGTCGCCGATATGGTGCGTCGCACCCGGAAGCCGGTTGTGCTCGCGGCGAACAAGGCGGAGAGCAATACCCGCGCGGCGAACGCCGTGGACTTCTACGAACTCGGTCTGACCGATCCGATTGTTGTCTCCTCACTGCACGGCCGCGGCACGGGCGATCTGCTCGACGCGATTGTCGGGTCGCTGCCGGACCATGACGAAGAAGCGGAGGCGACCGGCCCGCGCATCGCGATTGTTGGCCGTCCGAATGTCGGCAAGTCGCGCCTGCTCAATGCCTTTCTCGGCCAGGAGCGGGCCATCGTCAGCGACGAACCGGGGACGACGCGCGACTCCCTCGATACGGAACTGGAATGGGAAGGTCAGACAATCACTCTCGTGGATACGGCGGGCATCCGGCGGCGTGGCAAGATCGAACCGGGCATCGAGAAATACAGTGTCCTTCGTTCGATGCGCGCGATCACCCGCGCGGATGTCGTGCTGCTCGTTGTGGACGCGACGGAGGGATTCACCTCGCAGGACCTCCACATCGCCGGCTACGTCGCTGACGAGGCGCGCGGGATGGTACTCGTCGTCAACAAATGGGACCTGGTAGAGAAGGACGGCAAGACGATGGAGCAGTATCGCGAGGCGGCGGCGGAAGCGCTCGACTTCATGCCCTACGTCCCGGCGGTCTTCATTTCGGCCAAGTTCAATCAGCGCGTCCCGCAAGTGATGGAACGCGCGCTGCTCGTGATGGAGGAGCGTGAGAAGCGGATCCCGACGGCGGCCCTGAACAAAATGCTGCGCGCTGCGGTGGAGAAGCACGCGCCGCCCTCGAAGCCGGGGAAGTGGGTCAAATTCTTCTACGCGACGCAAGTGGATGTCTCGCCGCCGTCGTTCGTCTTCTTCTGCAATCATGCGGAGGATGTGCATTTCTCCTATCGCCGCTATCTGGAAAACCAGTTGCGCGATGAATTCGGGTTTATCGGCAATCCGATCCGCATGCGGTTTCGGAATCGTCAGGAGCCTGGGCCATGACCGATGCCCTGCGGATCGCCGCCGTCCTCGTCGCGAGTTACTGCATTGGCGGTATCCCGTGGGGGCTTGTGCTCGTCCGGGCGATCAAGCATGTGGACGTGCGCGATTTCGGCAGCGGCAAGACCGGGGCGACGAATGTCCTCCGCCTCCTCGGCTGGCAGGGATTCGCGGTGGTGCTCGTCCTCGACGCGATCAAGGGCGTTGGCGCGGTACTGCTCGCCCGCTACGTCACCGGTAATCCCTGGGTCGAGGCGGCGGCGGGTATTCTCGCGATCAGCGGGCACTGCTGGTCGCCCTACCTCGGCTTCCGGGGCGGTGGCCGCGGCATGGTCACAGCGATGGGCGCCGCGTTCACAATGGCGCCCGGCCTGATCCTGCTTGTCCCCGTCTTTTTGATCCCCGTCCTGCTAACCCGCCATATGTCGCTCGGCAACGTCACCGCGTCGCTTTCCGCCCCCGTCCTGCTACTGATCGGCGCGCTGCTCGGCTGGTCGCCGTGGGCCTATTTCGTCTTCGGCCTGGCGGGCTGCGCGCTGATCCTCATTAATCACGCAGATAATATCCAACGGTTGCTCGCGGGTACGGAACGAAAGATTGGCGACAAAGTGACGCCGCGCAGCCCCGAACCGGGCGCGCAGGCGCACTGAACTGAATTGGCATGAAGCCCGCCACCGACTTATTTCTCGTAGCCTTGCGGGTGCGCTTGTCGCCATGCCCAGGCACTCGCGATCATGTCGTCGAGGGTGCGGGTCGCGCGCCAGCCGAGTAATTCCGCCGCGCGGGATGGATCGGCATAGACGACCGCCGCGTCCGCGCCGCCGGGCCGTCGTGGCCCTTCCTCAGTCGGCACCGGCCGGTCCGTCACGCCCCGCACCGCGTTGACGATCTGCCGCACTGAAACGCCCGCCCCAGTCCCCAGATTGACGGTCAGCATCGGATGCCGGTCAAGCGCTTCGAGGGCGCGAACGTGCGCTTCGGCGAGATCAACGACGTGAATGTAATCGCGAATACACGTCCCATCAGGCGTCGGATAGTCCGTGCCGAGGATCGTCAGGTGTGGCCGTCTCCCCTCGGCGACCGCCAATGCCATCGGCACGAGGTGTGTCTCGTGCTTCCGATCCTCGCCGCATCGCGCGGATGCGCCCGCCGGGTTGAAGTAACGCAGAATCGCAGCACGCAGTCCGCGCAGTTGCGCGTGCCACTCGGTCATCTCCTCGATCATCACTTTCGATGCGCCGTACGGATTCAGGGCATGGCGCGGCAAGGATTCCGTCACCGGCATCGTTTCCGGCTGCCCGTAGACTGTGCAGGACGACGAGAAGACGAAGCGCAGGCAGTCGTGCGCGAACATCGCGTCGAAGAGGTTGCACGCGCCGACGAGATTGTTGGCGAAATACGCCTCAGGCCGCTCCATGCTCTCGCCGACGAGCGAGTATCCCCCGAAGTGGAGGACGGCATCGGGGCGATGCGCCGCGAACGCCTGCATCACCGCGTCACGATTGCGGAGGTCCGCATGCACGAAGGTTGCCTCTTCGTGAACGGCGTCGCGATGGCCGAGTTCGAGATTATCGAGCGCGATCACCTCGTGCCCGGCGTGCAGCAACACTTCCGTTGTGACGCTGCCGATGTACCCGGCGGCGCCGGTGACGAGCGTTTTCATTCCCACTCCTTTATCCATGGCGTCCTGGTGGTAGGGGGCAGGCTGGAAAGCCTGCTACCACCAACAAAAGCGCCTCAACTGCGTATCTTCAATCCCTGCTTATTCGTCGGCAGCGGCAATCTCCGGTCCGGCGTAGTCCGGGAAGCGGAACGCCATCCCTTTATTCAGCAGGCCACCATGCCCAAGCGCCGCCAGCGTGCGTGCCGTCACGCGCTCACCGACGAAAAAGCGGGGCAAAATGAGGTCCAGAACCGTCGCCCGCGAGAACATGCCGCACGATGCCATGCCGAGAATCGGCGTTGCACCGAGGTAGGCAAGCCAGTAGGTGCTGCCGGGATGGGCAGGGACGCCCCGCTTCTCCCACTGCACGCCGAGGCCGTCCAGCGCCTGCACGGTCACGTCGAGCGGGTCAGTTGAGGTGACGCCCGCACAGAGGATCATGTCCGCGCCCTCGGCGACGAGCCTCGTCACGGCATCCATGACATCGCCATCGTCGTTCGTGGGGTGCATGATGGCGATTAATTCCGAGCCGAACCACGCGACTTTCCCGCTGATCGCCTCGCGGAAGCGTTCTCCGGCTGCCGGAAGCAATTCTTCCCGCACCACCACGCCGACTCGGCGGCGGAGAAACGGTTGCACCCGCAGAATGCCCATCTCGCCCTGCGCAATCCGCTCCGCCTCGATCAGCGATGCATCGCACGTGACGAGCGGCGTCACTTTGACTCCCGCGACGGCTTGCTGATCGCGGACGATCTGGGCGTCGAACAGCGTCCAGACTGACATATCGGGGATGGAATTAATTGCCAGTAACCGCTCCACATCTACCGCCAGCACTCCACGCACGCGGGCGCGGAGCGTAATCATGCTCTCATGCGGGGCGCCGATCTGGATGTTGGCGCCCACCACCGCGCGCGCGAGCCGTTGCGCCGCGACCTCTTCGTGAATATCGCCCGCTTCGAGGGTGATGAGATGCACGGTTCGGGCGGCCGCGCGGAGGGAAGACAGATCGTCTTCCCTGAGGATATGGCCCTTGCGAAGGCGGACGCGATCCGTGCCGATCATCGCCTCAACATCGTGCGCGAGGACGCGCCCCGCGATCGTCGCGGCAGTGATGTCGGCTGTGTGGACGACTTCTGGTTTCATCGTGGCAAGACTTCCTGCCCATCAGCGATGAACGCTTGCCAGTCGGCAATAATCTGTGCATCGTGGTCGAAGGCGAGGGGCGGGAGATCGTTGGGGGCGAAGTAGCCAATGGCGGCGATTTCCTCTTCCTGGATGATGGGCGCGGCGGATGTCGGTACGGCGCCGATATAGACGATCAGGACGACAGGATTCTCTGGTTCGGAGTAGACACCGAGCAGATGCGTCAACGTCACGCAGACACCGAGTTCCTCCCGGATTTCTCGTTCAGCGGCGCGCTCGATCTGCTCGCCCCGGTCTACATAGCCCGAGGGAAAGGTCCAGAGATGCCTGCGCGGGTCTATCGCGCGCTGTTGCAAGAGGATGCCGCGCTGATCGGCGATAATCACCGCGACCGCGACCTTCGGATCGCGGTAGATGGGCGCGGGCGACGCGCTCATGATGCGCCTTCCATCCACGCGCGGACGCGGACGTAGTCCTCCGGTGTGTCAATGTCATCGGGGAGGGAACCGGGGACGGGCACTTCCAGCACCATGTCTATATGCTTGCGGAGGATGGGCCGCGCGCCCGTGTCGCCTTTGAGGGTATCGAGGAGCGGCCACGTCGCCCGCGCGAGGAGAACCGGATTGCCCCATTCCCCCGCGTAGACCGGCACAATGAACGGGCCGCCGGTTTGCTCGTACGCGCGCACGATGGCGTCCACAACGGTCGGCGCGAGCAGCGGCTGGTCGCCGACGACCATCAGCGCGGCGGCCACGTCGTCGCCCAACGATTTAACTCCAGTACGGACGCTCGTGCTCTGCCCCTCGGCGTACGCGTCGTTGCGGACGATTGTGATGTCCGTGAGATCGAGCGCCGCCGCGATCGTATCCGCATCGTGGCCGAGCACCAGCACGATGCGGTCCACCCGCGATGCCCGTAATGCATCGAGCGTGTAGGCGAGCGCCGGGCGACCGCCAATCGGCGCGAGTTGCTTCGACTGGCCGAGGCGGGTTGAGGCGCCTGCCGCGAGGACGACGGCCGCGACCGCGCCGCGCTCGCTCACGCGCGCGCCTCGGCAGGCGTTCGCTGGGGCTGCATAAACCCGCCGGAGCGACCGGAACGTACGGCCAGCATCTCCGCGAGGATGCTCAACGCGATCTCCTCCGGCGAGACCGCGCCGATGTCCAGCCCAATCGGCGCGTGAATGCGCGCGAGGTCGTCCTCGCTCACGCCCTCCGCGCGGAGGGTGGCAATGCGATCGGCGTGCGTCTTGCGGCTGCCAATCGCGCCGATGTAGCGGAGCGGATAGGGAAGCGCGGCCTTCAGCGCCGGTCGCTCGAACTTCGGATCGTGCGAGAGGATGACGAGGTAGGTTTCGGCATCGAGTGTGACCTGCGCCAACCCTTTGTCCGGCCAGGCGAGGATGCGTCGCTCGACATGCGGGAAGCGTTCTTCGGTCAGGAACCACTCGCGCGCGTCAATCAGCGTCACATCGAAGCCGATCTCCTGCGCGAATTTCGTCAGCGGAATGGCAATGTGTGCTGCGCCGATCACGACGAGGCTCGGCGCGGGCGGATAGGATTCGATGAAGACGCGCGATTCGCCGGATTCGGCGGACAAGAGCCGCTCCTGCGTCTGCCGAGCGCGCAGCGATTCTGCCGCCATCGCCGCCAGTTGGCGGTCGAGCGCGTCATCGCCACTCGTGCCGTGGAGGATGCCCGCATCCTCACCGACGAGCAGTTCCGCGCCGACATGGGGACCATCAAGTACGGTCGCCGTGGCGACAGGCTTGCGGGCGGCGACGGAGGATTCCAGTGTGCGCAGCAGCGTGAGGTCCATCAGTTTGCCTTGATCGGTTCCACGAAGACATCAATCTCGCCGCCGCAGGAGAGGCCGACGGTGAAGGCCAGTTCGTCCGCGACGCCGTAGGAGATGAGTCGCGGCTGACCCGTTCGCAGTACTTCCTGTGCGACATCCACAACGGCGGCTTCGACACAGCCACCACTCACGGAGCCAACAATACCGCCGGACGCCGAGATCGCCATCTTCGCGCCGCGTGGCCGGGGCGCGGAACCCCA
>JALYUS010000449.1 GCA_030853625.1 Chloroflexota bacterium | reverse complement strand
TATGTCCGGACATTCAAAGTGGAGTTCGATTAAGCACCAGAAAGGCGCGAAGGACGTGCAGCGCGGGGCGCTGTTCACGAAACTGGCGCGGGAGATCACCGTCGCGGTGCGTGCAGGCGGCGGTGGCGATCCCGAAGCGAACTATCGCTTGCGGCTCGCCGTCCAGAAGGCGCGCGGTAACAACATGCCGAACGACAACATCGAGCGTTCGATCAAAAAAGCGCTCGGTGAGGACGACAATACGACGTATGACGACGTGCTCTATGAGGGCTTCGGGCCTGGCGGCGCGGCGATCCTCGTCCAGGCGTTGACCGATAACCGCAACCGCACGGTGTCGGAGGTGCGGAGCGCCTTCGTGAAATATGGCGGCAACATGGGCGAGTCCGGTTCCGTCGGCTGGATGTTCGCGAACCGTGGCGTCATCACGATTAACACGGACGGAAAGGACGCGGACGAAGTCGCCTTGATGGCGATAGACGCGGGCGCGGCGGACGTTGAGGAGAGTGACGGCGTCCTCGAAGCGTATACCGAGCCGCAGGACTTGAAGGCAGTCGAAGACGCGGTGCGCGCGCAAGGGCTTGCGGTTGACGAGGCGGGACTGCGGTACATTGCCTCAACCCCGATGGAACTCGACACAAACCAGACGGTGCAGGCGCTTCGCCTGATCGAAAAACTCGAAGACCTCGATGATGTGCAGCAGGTCTTCTCGAATCTGGAAATTTCCGATGACGTGCTCGCGCAGGTGAGCGCATAGTTCCCGGAGGCGTCGCCATGCCCGGCATCACCCTCGGCATTGATCCGGGCACGGCGATCCTCGGCTACGGTGTCGTTCGCGGCGACCGCGACCCGGAGATGGTCGCGTACGGCGTCGTTCGCACCGAGAGCACGCTCGCGCCCGAGCAACGCCTTCTCCGGCTGTACGATGCGGTATCGCGGCTGATCGCCGAGCATTTGCCCGACGCCGTCGCGGTGGAGCAACTCTTTTTCTCGAAGAACGTCACTACCGCGCTGCCCGTCATGCAGGCGCGCGGCGTCGTCCTCCTCGCTGCCGCCAGCGCCGACGTGCCAATCTCGGAGTACCGCCCGATCGAAGTGAAGCAGGCGATTGCCGGTTATGGCAAGGCGGACAAGGCGCAGATGCAAGAGATGGTCCGTATTCTCCTCCGCCTCGATGTCATCCCGCAGCCCGATGACGCGGCGGATGCCCTCGCTGTCGCGATCTGCCATGTGCATTCGCAACAGTTCCTTGCCGCCACGCGGCAGCCCGCGATGCATCATGCCTCCATCCGACCGCGATAAACATCGGGCGCGCCGCGTGCGCCTCGATCAGTTGCTCGTTGATCGCCACCTCGCCGAAAGCCGCAGCCGCGCGCAGGCGCTGATCATCGCGGGGCATGTGCGTGTCGGCACAACGCCCGTGACGAAGGCAGGGGAACTCGTTGCGGAGGAGGCGGAAATCACGGTACTGGCGCCGCCGCGATTCGTCAGCCGAGGGGGTGAAAAACTCGATCACGCGCTGGAAATCTTCGCGCTCGATGTTGCGGGCCGTGTCTGCGCCGATTTCGGGGCGAGTACGGGCGGTTTCACGGACTGCCTGCTCCAGCGGGGCGCGGCGCGCGTCTACGCGCTCGACGTTGGGTATGGGCAACTCGATTACCGCATCCGGCAGGACCCGCGCGTGGTGGTGATGGATCGCACGAATGTCCGTCTTGTCTCTGATCTGCCGGAACGCGTGTCGCTCGTGGTGATTGATGTCTCGTTCATCTCGCTCGCGCTCGTCTTGCCTAGCGCAATCGCTGTTTCGGAGCCGACCGGTCAGATCGTGGCGCTGATCAAGCCGCAGTTCGAGGCGGGAAAGGGTGCCGTCGGGCGCGGTGGCGTCGTGCGCGACCCGGCGACGCATCGGGCTGTGCTACAATCCGTGGCGTCAACGGCGGCGAGTTTGGGGCTGCGATTGGCTGGCCTCACCGCATCGCCGCTGCGTGGCCCGGCGGGAAATGCCGAGTTCCTCGCGCAGTGGTCACGGGGAACACCGCTCGATGCGGATGCGACGGCGGCGCGGATCGTTGCCGCACTTGCGACAGTGCCGGGAAGGTGACGGATGATGGCAAAGCGCGCGGGTGTCGGCGCAATCGGGATGCTCGTTCACCCGCAGAATCCGGCGGCGCGGGAGACGGCGGCGCGCATTCGTGAGCGGCTCGATGCCGACGCAATACCCTGCTGGGAGGAATCCACGCGCGCGACGGACGTTTCAGAGGCGCACCTCGCCGCGACGCGGTTGCTGCTCGTCCTCGGCGGCGACGGGTCGCTGATGCGCGCCGCGCAACTGACCGCGCCGCGCGATATTCCGGTTGTCGCGGTCAGTTTGGGGCGGCTCGGCTTCCTGGCGGAACTGACGCCGGAGAACGCCGTAGATTTGCTGCCGCAGTTCCTCGCCGGTAACTACTGGCTCGACCGGCGGTTGATGCTCGAAGTGACGGTCGCGCGGGCCGATGGAACGAGCGAGACAGTCCTCGCGGCGAATGACGCCGTTGTCACCAATCCGAAGCCGTCGCGCGTGCTCGATATTACCTGCGCGGTGGACGATGCCGCCGTGACGACGTTCGTCGCCGACGCCTTTATCGTTTCGACGCCGACGGGTTCGACGGCCTACAATCTCGCCGCGCACGGCCCGATTGTCGCCCCGTGGACGCAGACGATGATCCTGACGCCGGTCGCGCCGCATCTCAGTTCGATTGATTCGCTGATTATCTCGTCGGACGCCCGCGTCACACTCGTGGCATCGTCCCACGAGGGGGCGGTGTTGACCTCGGACGGGCAACTCGACGTGCCACTGGCGAGCGGTGATGTCGTCCATATCTCCGCCTCGCCGCATACCCTGGCGCTCGCCCGCGTCAACCCGCGCAATCATTTCTATGCGACGCTCGTCAGTCGCTTGATCCGGCGAGAGCAATGGGGCACAAATGCGCCGAGCGGCTCCTGATCCCTTCGACGCCCTGCGCGCCGCATTGCGCCTTGAGGCAGCCGAAGAACCGGCGATCAACGAAACATATCCCGTTAGACTCGATACGGGGCGAGAAGCGCGTCTCGGCGTGCCGGAAGTCATCTACGCGCCGGGGAAGAGTCCGAACAATCTAGTCGAAGCGGTACGCGGTTTACTGGCGTCGCGTGGGCGGGTGATTGTCAGCCGTGTGGATGACGCGCATACCGCATTGCTTCGCGCGCGGTTCCCAGATGCGCTCGTCCAGATTGGTGACGGGATGCGCACGGCGCGCGTGACGACTGAGGCATATGATGAGCCGTTCGCCGGCGGGCAGGTCGGGATCGTCACTGCCGGTACGTCGGACCTTCCGGCGGCGGATGAGGCGCGGGTGATGGCGGAGGCGATGGGCTGTGTTGTCCGCTTGGTCGCGGATGTCGGCGTCGCCGGTCTGCACCGGCTTTTTCCACCACTCATCAGCCTGCTCGAATGGGGAGCGGACGCGCTGATCGTCGCGGCGGGGATGGACGGCGCGCTCCCGTCGGTCATCGCGGGGCTTGTACCGCTCCCGGTAATCGGGTTGCCGACGATGATTGGCTACGGCGCGGGCGGTCAGGGCGAGGCGGCGCTGCTGGCGATGCTCCAGACCTGCGCGCCGGGGCTGACCGTCGTCAACATAGATAATGGAATCGGCGCGGGCATCGCCGCCGCCCGCATCGCCAATCAGTCCGTTGCCGCATTCGAACGGCGTGGCTCACTTCGGGCGAGAGGGCGTCCAGCCGCGCGCGGCGAGCA
>JALYUS010000448.1 GCA_030853625.1 Chloroflexota bacterium | reverse complement strand
ACCTCTCGCTCGATGATCGCGAGAACGATCTCGGGCGCGGCCTCAACCGCGAGAGCGCCACGCGTTTGCTCGCCTTTCTGCGGCCCTATCGGGCGCAATGCATCGTCTCGCTGGTTGCGATCACGCTTCAGACGCTCGGCGAACTGGCGCTCCCCCGCCTTCTCGGCGTCGCCATTGACCAGGGTATCACCAAAGCGAACACGCATACGCTCTCGCTCGCGGTCGGTATCTTCCTCGCCTGTGTCCTCGTCATCTTCGGCGCGCGCTGGACGCAGGGATACACGACGACGCGGATCGGCAACCGCGTGATCTTCGATCTGCGCTATTCCCTCTTCCAGCACATCCAGATTCTCGGCTTCAAGACGTTCGATCGGATGGGTGTCGGACGGCTCATTTCGCGCGTGCAGAACGATGTGTCCGTCCTCCAGGACCTGCTGACGGATGGCATCATCGGCCTCTTCGCGGACCTCCTGGTGCTCGTCGGCATCATCATCGCGATGCTGACGATCAATGTCGAACTCGCGTTGCTCTCGTATATCGTCCTGCCGATGATGATTGTGATCGTGATGATCTGGCGCCGGTTCGCGATCCGCGTCTACCGCGCCGTCCGCGCCGCGACGAGTCGCCTGACCGGCTTCTCGGCGGAGAATATTAGCGGCATGCGCGCGATCCAGTCCTTCCGGCGCGAACAAGAGAATTTCAATCGCTTCGAGCGGCTGAACCGCAATGTCTACGACCAGACGACGCACTCGATCCGCCTCAACTCCGTCCTCGCCCCCAGCGTCGAGATGCTGAGTGGCATGGCGACGGTGATCGTGCTGATCGTTGGCGGCAGCGCCGTCATCAATGGCACGCTGACGATTGGCGCGCTGACCGCCTTTATCGGCTACGTGGCGCGCTTCTTCCAGCCCGTCCGCACGCTCTCGGATCGCTACAATACGCTTCAGGCCGCCACCGTCGCCGCCGAGCGCGTCTTTGAACTGCTCGATGAACCGCCGGACATCACGGACGCGCCGGACGCGATCACGCTCCCGCCGATCGCGGGCGAGATTCGCTTCGATCACGTCACTTTCGGCTACGGCACGACGCCGGTCTTGCGCGACATTGACCTGACCATCCCGCCCGGCGCGACGGTCGCCTTCGTCGGGCCGACGGGCGCGGGCAAATCGAGCACGATTAACCTTGTGCCGCGCTTCTACGATGTCTGGGATGGCGGCGTCCTGATTGATGGCCACGATGTGCGTGCGGTAACGCTCGAATCGCTGCGTAGCCAGTTCGGCATCGTTTTGCAGGATACCTTCCTCTTCTCCACGACGATCAAGGAGAATATCCGCTTCGGCAGGCTCGGCGCGACCGACGCGGAGATTGAGGCGGCGGCGCGGGCGGTGGGCGTCCACGATTTCATCGCCCAGTTGCCGGAGGGATATGACGCAGAAGTCGGCGAGCGGGGCAGCGGCCTCAGCGTCGGACAGCGGCAACTGATCGCCTTCGCCCGCGTTGTGCTGGCCGATCCGCGCATCGTCGTCCTCGATGAAGCGACAAGCAGTGTGGACACGCAGACGGAGCAGATCATCCAGGAAGCCTTGCGGACGGTGCTGCACGGCCGTACCTCGCTCGTGATCGCTCACCGCCTTTCGACCATCGTCGAGGCGGACATCATCGTCGTCATTGACGGTGGCCGCATCGTCGAGCGCGGCACGCATGTGGAGTTGATGGCCGAGCAGGGGCAATATCACCGTCTCTACACGACCGCTCTCCGCCACACGAACGACGGCATGGGCGCGATGGCGCTACTCGAAACCTGAGTGACGTGTTATATCGCTGTCATTGGCACATTCCGCCCAGCACGGGCGACAGCACGCATTGCCAACACCTCCGGCGGGAACGGCGCGAACGTGGCTGCGGCATAGTTGGCTTCATAGGCGGAAAATGCAGCGTCGTTGCGATGCTGCTCGTACTCGGCCAGCGCATCGGCAAGCGGTATATCGCCCGTGAATCCGGCGTCAACAGCCTCAGCAAGCGCTTCCGCGTCGCGGAATGCGTCGCTAATTCCTTGCGCGAGCATCGGATCCTTGGTGTACCCTGCATCGCCGACGAGCGCCCAGCCGGGGCCGTATGGCTTGCGGAAGAAGTTTGGCAGGTCCGCCGTACCATACCAGCGCTCCTCACGCTGACCGGCGCGCACGCGCTCGCCCAGCGCGGGGATACGGTCGAGTGCGCGAAAGAAATTTCCTTCGATGTCCGCCCGGAAGGCGTGAAACTCCGCGATAGGTACCTGGATGGCCGCACAGATCAGCCCGTTATTGGTCGGGAAGTTGATGTGCGCGCAGTCCGGCCGCAGATACACCTCGTTCCCGACCAGCGATACGTCACTGAAATAACTGTAGTATCCACAGGTCACGACGGGCCGCTCATTGTACGTCGGCGCCTGCACCGCACGGGCGACGATTGATCGCGCGCCGTCCGCACCGATAACGATGCGCCCATATTCCGTCACCATCGCGCCCCCATTCGCCCGCCCCCGGACGCCAACGACGCAGTCACCATCCCAGACGATCTCATGTACGGTGAAGTGCTCGCGTAAGTCCGCTCCAGCGGCGACAGCAGATGTAACGAGAATGGTGTCGAGTACGAACCGGCGCGGTGCGTAGTGCGCGTCAACATCTTCGAGCGGCGCCACCGGTGTCGGCAAGAGGAAATCGCCGAGGTCTGTGGCGATGACGCGAATCGGCGGCGCGTTGGATGCCGCAACTTGATCGAGCAAGCCCCACCGCCTCAACTGAAGCACACCGGGCAGCTGGATGAAGTGATTATGCATCGTGTCGCTGGGGAACGCATGGCGGTCGAGCAACAAGACGCGATATCCCTTGCGCGCGAGGAGCATAGCCGTGGGCGAACCGGCGCAGCGAGCGCCCACAACAATTACGTCATACATCGTCACCCTCCCGACAATCCATCCACGTACGCGCCCATTGTTTGTGTGGCATGCATCTGGTTTCATGCCGGGCATTACGGAACAAACGGTAGCCATCAGTGTTGCAAAAGACGGAAGGAATAGACGCTGACGGTCATCAGGGCTATACTCATAATACACGATGCGTTCGCGCGGAAGGAGATTCATCACGATGGTTACGGAAATTCAGGCCCCGACCGAGACCGACGAGGGGAACGCCGTTTTCTTCACCGATACGGCCCGCGAGAAACTTGTTGAACTGATCGGCGAGCAGCGCGCGGCGGGCAAAGAGGCCCACTTGCGGATCATGGTACAGGGCGGCGGCTGCGCGGGCTTCTCGTATGGCATGTTCTTCGACAATCAGGAGCGCCCCGGCGACAATGTCAGCGATGTGGACGGCGTCAAGGTGCTGATGGACGATGAGACCCTGGAAATGGTTGCTGGCTCGCAGGTTGACTACATGGACTCGCTCCTTGGGCGCGGCTTCACCGTCAAGAACCCGAATGCCGCCTCCACCTGCGGCTGTGGTCATTCGTTCCGCGTTGCCGGCAAGAAGGGCC
>JALYUS010000443.1 GCA_030853625.1 Chloroflexota bacterium | reverse complement strand
GCCCTGTCCTCCGCTGCCGCGCGATTGTCGGTCTCGTCATTGTGGGCGATGTTCCCACGCGATCATCATGCGCGCGGACGATGAACGGCAGCGTGGCAGCAGAGGGCAGTAGGCGTGACGATCTTGTCATGGACGGCGCTACGGGTTCAGTGGCACGCCGAGGATGCAGGCGACGTCACCGGCGCGGGTGGCGGGGCAGGTGCGCTGCATCCAGATCGTGCCATCGTTTGGGGCGTGCAGCGCTTCCAATCGGTCGCCGAAGACGCTGATCATCTCACCGAGCGGATCACCCGCCCGCACCGTATCACCGAGGCGATGCGCGGGCCGGAGAAAGCCGGTTTCGGTCGCGACAACGGAGACGCCTCGACAGGGGATGGCGTCATCGCGCGGGGGCGGGCCACCGGGCAGCATTCCCTTGAAGCGCAGGAGGTTCAGCAGCCCTTCGGTGAAGAGCGCAACGTCCTCCGGGCGGCAACCCGCCTGCCCGGTTGTCTCGGTGCCGACGGTAGGGATGCCGCAGCGGCTCGTCTCCGCGTTGAACATGCCGACGCCATCATCCACGAGCCAGAGCATTGCTCCGCCGAAATGCCGCGCCGCTTCCTCCGATGCCATGCGACCTGCTGAGGCGATGTCGCGGTAGCCAATCAGCGGCAGATAGTTCATCTCTTCGCTACCGCTGTGGAAGTCCACAAAGAGGTCGTCCGCACCGAGATTGTGCGTCACCACCTGCATCAGGTGATGGGCCAATCGCTGCGTCGGGGAGCCATGCGGGTTGCCGGGAAAGACGCGGGCGAGGTTCAGGCCGTCGAGGTGCGGCGGCGTCGCGCGGGAGCGGGCCTCGTACGCGAAGATGTTGCAGACGGGAATTGTGCAGTAAATACCGGAGAGCGCGTCTGGATCGAGGCGCTCGAAGACCGCGCGCACCGCTTCCTGCCCCTCATACTCATTGCCATGCACCGCTGCAACCGCGAGCAACACCGGGCCGGGATGCGCTCCTGCCACGACGAGCGCGGGAATCCGCACCGTGCCGCCGAGCGTCGGAAAGGCATCGAGCAGGAAGCGCGCCTTGCGCCCAGTCGGGAGCGTGCGGAGGTCGAAATCGTCTATCGGTATCCGTTCTGGCAAAGAACCCAACCCCCGTCAGACCATCGTTCGCAACAGCGCGCGGAGGCGGGTGGCGATTTGCTCCGCGTCACCATCGCGCAGGCAGTGGGTGTTGATGCCGATGCCACCGAGTTCGACGTTGACGAAGATACCGGGGTCGCCGGTCGCCAGCGTCTCCCGGAGGGCGGGCGCGGACCATACATGGTCAACCGGGCGAACGACTGCGACGGGCATCGGATAGCGCTCCGAGTCAGCGATTACCTCGCAGGTCGCGTTCGGGAAATCCGCCAGTTCATGTGCGATCAGTTCCGCCTGCGCGCGGTGCGCGGCGAATTCGGCGTCGTGGTCGTGCGCCATGAAGCGGTCGAGGGCGACGGCGAGGCCGACCATCGCCTCCTTGCTCACCTTCGCCGCCCGCCCAATGCCCGCGTTCGGGTTGCCGTTCATCCTCGCGGCGGCGATCAAATCCGCGCGCCCGGCGAGCAGGCCCGAATCCTGCGGACCACGCAGTCCCTTGCCTCCGCTGTAGATGACAAGGTCCGCGCCGCCCGCGATCCAGCGCATCAGATGGCTGACGGGTGGGAGCGTCGAGGCGGCGTCCACGATCACCGGCACAGTATGCGCATGCGCGACTTCCACAACCGTCACGAAATCGAGCGCGCCGGGGCCGATGGAAGGAGAATCCACGAAGGCGACGGCGGCGGTGCGCTCCGTGAAGGCGGCTTCGTACTCCCACCGCTCGGTGGCGATCGGGATGCCGATCTCCACGAGCCGCGCGCCCGGCGCGCGGAACATCTGGTCGTAGTTGATCCGGTGCGCGCGGTGGACAATGATCTCGTTCGGCATGCCGGTCGTGTCCGGCAACCGGCGGATGCGCGCGATGTCCGTGCCGGTGATGCAGGCCGCCACCGCGAGC
>JALYUS010000413.1 GCA_030853625.1 Chloroflexota bacterium | reverse complement strand
CGTCGTCGTGTCAATCACCGCGCTCGTATTGACGTTTAGAATGCCGCCGCCCGCGCCGGTGCTGCTCGACGCGCTGTTGCCGCTGATCGTGCTGCCGGTCACATGCAGCGTGGAGCCGTAGCCATTGGCGATGCCGCCGCCATTGCCGTTCGGCGCGCTGTTACCGCCCGCCGTCGTCGTGCCGCCAATGATGCTGTTTGTGATCGTCGCGCTGCCACCATTGAAGAGGCCGCCGCCGTCCCCACCATTCGCCTGATTCCCCGCGACGCGCGAGCCTCCTTGAAGGGTGAGCGTGCCGACGCTGTTGTAGATGCCACCGCCGTTTGTACTCGTCGTATTGCCGCTGCCGACAGTTGTGCCGCCAATCGTGCTATTGGTGATCGTCGCGGTGCCACTATTGAAGAGGCCGCCGCCAGAACCCCCGGCCATGTTGCCGAGGATCGTCGAGTTGTTCCGCACGGTGAGCATCCCGCCACCGCTGCCGTTGAAGATGCCGCCGCCGACGCTGGTTGTGGTGTTGGCATCGCCCGGGTTCGTGCCGCCGACCGTGACGGCGTCGAGCGTCAGCGTGCCGCCATTGTTGATGCCCCCACCGCCGCCAGAATATCCTCCGTTCGTCACTTGGTTCCCGGCGATCGTGCCGCCGGTGATCGTTACGGTGCTGTTGCCATTGACGGCGACGCCGCCCCCGAACGTCGCCTGATTGCTTCTGATCGTTGGTGCCGTCAGGGTGACGGTGTTCGCCCCGGAGTCGTTATAGATGCCACCGCCCACCTGCGTGGCCGTATTGTTGCTGACCGTCAGGCCCGCCTGGGCGTTCCATGCGCCGGTGTTGTAGATGCCGCCGCCGGCGTTGGCGGTGTTGGCGTCCGCCGCCATCGTGCCGCCGATGGTCGTATTCGCGCCCGTCGTCAGCGATCCGGTGCTGTACAGACCGCCGCCCAGAAAGCTTGTGAAGTTGGCACGGAGCGTGACGTTCGACAGCGTGAGGGAACCATTGTTGAGGATGCCTGCGCCCGTGCCTGCGCCCGTGCCCCCGCCCGCGTTCCCCTTCTGGATCGTCAAGCCACTGATGCTCGCGGTCACATTGCTGTTGATCGTGAAGACGGTCACGCCCGTGCTCCCGCCGGTGTAGCCACCGTCCACCGCCAGCGATGCCACACCCGGCCCGCTGATCGTCGTGCCGCTCCCGGTTGCGCGCGTCAGGGTGAGCGTCGTCCCCTGCGTGAGCGTGATCGGGCTTGTAAGCCCCGCCTGGAAAGTGATCGTCGTACTATCGTTGGCGTTCGCGAAAGCAACCGCATCACGCAGCGAGCAGGATGCGCTGGGGCAATTGGCTGCGATGCCGGTAGTGGTATCGGTATTGACGGTGACGGTGACGGTGGCAGCGGCGACCTGCTCGGAGAATACGCAGATCACAAAAAGGGCGAGCAGGGTCCCGACGACCATGACCGCCCATCGCGGACATCGAAGACTCTCCACGCTGAATAGATTCATCGCAGCCTCCGCTCCTCGGTTCACTTTTCGTCACGCTGTACCTGCGTATCCCCCTCCATACTATGCTGGATCGATGTGCGGAATACCACGAAGTTCGCTCACAGTTCACTGACAGTTTCGTGACGTGGCGATCGGGCGCGCCAGCATCAAAGACGGGAATGCGGTATCATCTTTGCATTGCATACATGGAGAGAGGAATCGCCATATCGCGAGAAGGGTGATGAGGGCTGGGGATGTCGGACAGGCCGAAGTATTTGTCACACTCCGCTCCGAAGCGAGCGCGGAGCGATGAACTCGATGCCACCGCGCGGTCGCCCGCGTTTGGCTCTCTGCTGCGGCGCTTGCGAACGATCGCCGGGCTGACGCAGGAGGCGCTGGCGGAGCGGTCCACGCTCAGCGCCCGCGCGATCAGCGACCTGGAACGCAGCGACCACATCCGGCCGCGCCCGGAGAGTGTGCGGCTGCTCGCCGATGCATTGGCGCTTTCCGGTGATGAGCGCGCCCTCTTCGAGGCTGCGGCACGCGGGCAGCATCTGTTCTTCCCCCGTCTCATGCCCGTCAGCGCCCCACCGACGAATCTCCTCGCGCCGCTCACGCCGCTCATTGGCCGCGCGGCGGCGATCAGCAGCGCATCTACGCTGCTCAGACGAGAGGATGTTCGGCTGCTGACGATCACAGGGCCGGGTGGCGTTGGCAAGACGCGATTCGCTGCTGAAGTCGCCGTGCATCTTCTGCATGATTTCCCGAACGGTCTCTTCTTCGTCTCGCTCGCCGCTATTCACGATCCGGCGCTCGTCACCGTGACGGTCGCACACGCGCTCGGCGTGCGCGAGGTTGCTGGGGCATCGGCAGATGAGACGCTTGTCGCGTTCCTCCGTGAGAAACGGATGCTCGTGGTCCTCGATAACTTCGAGCAGGTGACGGCAGCGGGGCCGCTAATCGGGGACCTCCTCGCGCGGTGCGACCGCCTGAAGGTAATTGTCACGAGCCGAGCCACGCTGCGACTGCGCGGCGAGCACGCGTTCCCGATCTCGCCACTTCCTCTGCCGGATTTGGCAGCCATCACAAACCTCGACGCGCTTGCGGCCTCCCCGGCCGTGATGCTCTTCGTCCAGCGCGCCCAGGCAATCGTGCCGAGTTTCCAACTGGTGCGGGCGAATGCGGCGGCGGTGGCGGAGATTTGCGTCCGGCTGGACGGGTTGCCGCTGGCTATTGAACTGGCGGCGGCGCAGATCACGGTCTTCTCTCCGGCGGCGCTCGCCGCCCGATTGGAGCATCGGCTGGCGATCCTGACCGGCGGCGCGGCGGATCTCCCGGCGCGGCAGCAGACGATGCGCCGCGCCATCGCCTGGAGTTACCAGCTCCTCACCGTGGAGGAGCAGCAACTCTTCCGCCGCCTCGCCGTTTTCGTCGGTGGCTGGACGCTGGAAGCGGCGGAAGCGGTCGGCGCCGATCCAGACGACGCGGATCGAGCCGTGCTCGAGACGCTCACCTCGCTTGTGGATAAGAATCTCGTGCGGTCAGAGCCGCAAGGCGGGGGCGAGACCACACGCTTCACGATGCTGGAGACGATTCGGGAGTTTGGGCAGGAATCCCTTGCCGCGCACAGTGAAACGGCGGTGGTGCAGGCACGACACGCCGCGTACTTCCTCGCGCTTGCGGAAACGGCCGAGGGCGAATTGCGCGGTGAGGCACAGCGCGTGATGCTGGAGCGGCTGGAGCGGGAATACGACAACCTGCGCGCGGCGCTTGGCTGGATCGCCGCCCATGGCGCGGCGGAGACGGGCCTCCGGTTGTGTATGGCGCTCCTCCGATTCTGGGAAATCCGGGGACGCTTCCGTGAGGGACGGGCGTGGCTGGAACGGTTCCTGGCGCCGCCCACCGACACCGATGCGCATGTGCCGGCGCTGATGCGCGCCAGGGCGCTGAATGGCGCCGGGGCGCTCGCCTACCGGCAGGGCGATTACGCGCGTGGCACGGCTTTCCTTGAGGAGAGCATCGCGTTGTTCCACGCGCTCGGCGATCAGCGGCGCATCGCCACCGCGCTCAACAACCTGGCGATGATCGCGAAGGAACAGGGGGAGTACACGCGGGCCACGACGCTCTATGAGGAGAGCCTTGCCCTGAAGCGGAATCTGGAAGATGGGCAGAGCGTCGCTGCGTCGCTCAATAACCTCGGGTTGGTTGCCATGGCTCAGGCTGACTATGCACGCGCGGCCACACTCTACGAAGAAGCGCTCGCGCTCCAACAGGATCAGGGCGACCCGTGGCTCACCGCGATCATGGTGAACAATCTGGGGGAAGCGACGGAGGCGCAGGGCGACGATACGCGGGCGATAGCGCGCTATGAGGAAAGTCTGACGCTGAAGCGCGCGCTGGGTGATACCTGGGGGGTTGCCCTGACGTTGAACAACCTTGCCCGGGTCGCCCTGGAACAGGGGGATGTCGCGCGTGCGGAGGAACGGTATCGGGAGAGCCTGGCGCTCTGTCAGGCCACCGACTACGAGCCGGGCATCCCGGAATGCCTGGGAGGGTTCGCGCGCGTCGCCTTCGCACGGGGGCAACTGGAGCGTGCCGCGCGATTGTTCGGGGCCGCCGGGCGGGAGTCTACCAATGCCCCCTCGCTTCCGGTGAACCGGGCGCGGCATGAGGAGGCGGTCGCTGCGACCCGCGCCGCGCTCGGTGACCGCCTGTTCACCGCGTTACGGGAAGCGGGCATGCGGCAGTCGCTCGAACACCTCATCGCTGAAGCGGCAGGCGAAGCGCATCTTCGTCGCACGATTGAATACAAAATGGGAATGCCACAGT
>JALYUS010000370.1 GCA_030853625.1 Chloroflexota bacterium | reverse complement strand
TAGTGGGCTGCCATGACGCATTTGCAACGTTGCGTGGTGTTGGTGGAGCAGGATTTATCCTGCCGGGAGCGGGATTGCAGGCCGAAGCCTGCTCCACCTTTATCCATCAAATGAGCAATGATAGCCCACTAGGGAAACCTCATCCCCCGGCCCCCTCTCCTTTGCCTGGCGACAAAGGAGAGGGGGAGCGATACGGAGGATTCTGTATGAGTATCAAAGAAGATGTCCATCGTTTGGTAGATGAGTTGCCGGACGATGAACTGCCAGCCGCACGACGCTTGCTGGCGTCCCTGCGAACAAAGGAGCAGGATCCGCTCATTCAGCATCTGATGCGGGCACCGATTGATGACGAACCATATACCGATGAAGAACGGGCAGAAGACGAGGAAGGGTGGCAAGAATATCTACGCGGTGAAGGTCGCGATTGGGATGAGATTCAAGCCGAACTGTCGCGACGAACGCCCGCTCTCTGGCTCTGATGAAGCCCGAAGTGCCGCAACGCACCTATGACCGACGCGGAAGGAGGGAATGAGGGAGATCACGGCGTTACGGTTGCTGACAGCCCACCTCGACGCCCAGCGGGCGTTCTATACCGAGACGCTGGGCTTGCCACTTGTGGCGCAGGCTGCGGACAGATTCACGGTGCGCGCCGGGGCGACGCGACTGACGTTTGCGGCCTCCGACACAGACGCGCGGTATCATTTCGCCTTCAATATTCCGCGCAACACGTTACTTCAGGCGAAGACGTTCCTCGCGGCGCGTGTGCCGCTGCTCTCCAAATCTGACCAGAATCAGTTCCACTCGGACGACTGGGACGCGGACATGGTGTACTTCGCGGACACGGACTATTCATCGTTGTGCGCGCGGGGCGACACTGGTTCCCGACCACGACAGACGCCGCCGTTTCGCCCGTCGCCGTCACGCTGCGCGGGACGCGGGAAGATACCTACGACGTGCCGGATTTCCCGTACCACATCGACGTGATACGAGAGTGAACATCGGCATTGGCATCTCCCTACCGACCGCCGACGTGATTTCCCAAAAGCATCACGTCGGGAGAGCGAAGAGTTCGGCGAGCAATTCATAGGATCGCAGCCGCTCCGCGTGCGCGTGGATCATCGTCGTGACCATCAGTTCATCGGCTTCCGTCTCGTCAATCAATTCACGCAGCCGTGCCCCGACCGCCGACGGGCCACCGATCACGGAGCGCGCGCGGGAAGCCCGTACCTGCTCTTGCTCCATCGGGGTATACGGATACGCCTTTGCCTCCTCCGGGCTGGGCAGGAGACCGGGCTGACCACTGCGCAGCCGCAGAAAGGAGAGCGCCGACGACGATGCCAATTCATCGGCGCGCTCATCGGTATCGGCGCAGATGACCGACACGGCGAGGATCGTCTGCGGCTCCGGAAGCGTTTCGGAGGGTGTGAACTGCTCCCGGTACATGCGCATCGCTTCGACCGCACCCTCCGGGCTGATATGCCGTGCGAAGGCGAAACCCACCCCGATTGCGGCGGCGACCTGCGCGCTGTAGTCGCTTGAACCGAGCAACCAGATCGGCGGCAACGGCACGTCAACCGGCACGGCTCGCACGGACTGAAACGGATGGCCCGACGGAAACTGATCGGTGGCGAAGGCGAGCAATTCCCCCAGTTGAGCGGGAAAGTCGTCCGCGCGGAGGGCCTCGCGCGACCGGCGGAGCGCGAATGCCGTCATTTGATCCGTGCCGGGCGCGCGACCAATGCCGAGATCAATCCGCCCCGGATGGAGCGCCGCGAGGACGCGGAAGGTCTCGGCCACTTTGAGCGGTGCGTGGTTCGGCAGCATGATACCGCCGGAGCCGACTCGCAGATGTATCGTCTCGCGGGCGACCGCGCCGATCAGGACTTCCGGTGCGGAACTGGCGATGCCGGGCATATTGTGGTGTTCGGCAAGCCAGTAGCGCGTGTAGCCAAGCCGATCCGCCAGGCGTGCCAGATCAATCGTATTCCGCACCGCCTCGGTGGCGGACGATCCGGTGCCAATCGGTGAGAGATCAAGAACAGAGAGGGGGAAGGTCATTGGATGCACTCCTGCGTCACGCCGACGCGTCGGCCGGTGGGACGCCCGCGCCCAGCGTCTGCATCAGCCGGTTCGCCCAGGCAAAGATCGCCGCCGCGTGGGTTACATCGAGGATTTCCATGTCCGACAGCCCCACCGCACGCAGCGGCGCGAGATCGGCTGCGGTCATCCCCGCCGGATCGTCAGTCAACTTCACCGCGTAATCCACCACGGCGCACTCGCGCTCGCCGAGTGCCGCTCCGACACCCTCATCGAGCAGCCGCTGCATGGCAGCAGTCTCCTTCGTGAGTTGCGCGTACCGCCGCGCGTGGACCGAGGTGCAGTAGACGCAGCCATTGACGAGCGAGGCGGCGACGGCGGCTAACTCGCGGTCGGAGCGGCGCACGCCACGCGGGCCATACATGATTGCGTTGAAGAGCGCGGTGCGCTCGCGTAGCGCGGGCAGATCGTGCGCCAGCAGGGCGTAATAGGCCCGCGAATCGGGAGACGGTGCAACCTGCTCAACCAGCGCGGCTTGCTCAGGTGACGCGCCGGTATCGTCAACCGTTTCGAGCCAGGAACGCCAGGTGAGGACATCCATCGTGAAGTGGGGATGGTGCTCGATGCTCATGCTTCCTCCGCGAGGAGACGCAGCCCGACAAGGGCGCGCACCTCGAAATTCAGATAGGCGATCAACTGGGAAATGGTGACGATGTCGCGCGGGCCGAGGCCGACCGCCTTCAGCGCTGCGATATGCGTCGGCGTCGCCGCGCCGGGATCCCGCGTCAGCCGGTCGGTGTGCCGCAGGATGGCTGCAACGCGCGCCGAGAGCGCCGAGCCATCGGGAAATCGCTCGATGGCGGCGAGTGCCGCGTCGTCCGCGCCGAGGTCGCGCAGGCGAGCGCGGTGCCACGCGGCGACCGGCGGACCTGGCGTCAGAATGGCGACCCGCAGTGCGATCATTTCTCGCTCAGAGTGGCTGACGCCGCCCGGATCGTCCGGTTCCAGCAGCGCCTGATAACTGCCCTGTGCCGCACGCACAACGTCCGGCCGCTCGGCGCGCAGACGGGCCAGCGGCGAGTCGGCGGCGATCCCGGCAAGCCGGTTTATCACATCGGGGGCATCGTCCTCAGTCAGGGCAGTCGTCGGTTCCGTGCTCTGTGCCATTGCTCCCACCTCTCGTTCAACGTTCCTTGTTCCTTCATCGGAACCAAATGAACCGCAAAGGCGCAAAGAACGCAAAGAAGAAAGGAGGGTTCGTTTGTTCTATCGTTTTCCTCTTTGCGTCCTCGACGTTCTTTGCGCCTTTGCGGTTCAAACGCTTTCTCCTTACGTCCCGGCGCGGGTGAAGCGCGGGAGGACAGCGGCAAGGAAGAGTTCGATGCCGTCCGTGCGTGGGAAATCGAGGAAGTTCAGTTGCATATGCCGCACGCCGACAGCAGCGAACGCCTCGATCTGTGCCGTCACCGCGTCCGGGTCGCCGCTGATCACATGGACTTCGCCCCGGTGGCCCATCGTCCGGCGGCGAATCAGCTGCTCCGGGTCATGAGAGAGGCTGATGCCCATGTAGCAGGTCGGCACGATGGCAGCGGGGTCGCGCCCGATCGCGCGGCAGTGGTCGTGGAGGACGGCGAGTTTATGGGCGTACTCGGCGGGCGAATAATAGTCACAGTTCCACCAATCCGCATACTGGGCGACGACGCCGAGGGTGCGCCGCTCGCCTCCACCGCCGATCATCAGCACGGGTGGCGGATCGGGCGCGGGGATGCAGAAGGCGTTTTCGATGCGATAGTGCATGCCAGTAAAGGTCGCGGGGCCACCCTGCCGGAGCGCCGTGATGATCGCGGCCGCCTCGGCCAGTTGCGCGACGCGCTCGCGGGCCGGGGGAAATCCGTAGCCGTAGGAACGGTGCTCGGCCTCCGCGTCGCCCGCGCCGAGGCCGAGGATAAATCGCCCGCCAGTGAGGAATTGGAGCGTCGCCGCGATCTTCGCTGTCAGCGCCGGATTGCGGTACCCCTGTCCGAGCACGAGCGTACCCCAGCGGAGACCGGGATTCTGCCCGGCCAAATAGGCGATGAAGGCGAAGCATTCGAGGATCGGCTGCGCGTCGAACTGGAAATGGTCAATCACCCAGCAGGAGAGGTCGTGCGCCGTGGCGACGGCGAGGAGGCGCGCATTTGCTTCCCGCATCTCTTGCAGCGTGCCACCATGCGGGGTGGGGCGGATCGTCACCCCGAAGTCCATCTCTGCCATTCCGCGCTCCTCACGACCACGAACATACCAGGATCAGGGTAGCACATCGCGGTCGAGCCGGTAGCAATCGAGAGATCAGGTTTGACGAAGCGCGGGCGGCAGTGGTGTACTTCAACTGACCCCTATTGCTTGCTCAGAAGAGGCAGTCGAGCATGCTCAAAGAGGTCTCCTGCTCATGCACGAGCAATCACGGTATCACGGTATTGCTATCTTTCCGGGTCGCGGAGAAAAGCACTATACTGTACTATCGGCGGATGGATACACGCGAGATCGCCACGAGCAAAGGGAAACATGATGCATAACGGATACGGAACACGAATGCAGGGCGGGAACGATCATCGGCTATCGCGGCGGCGCTTCCTTGCGGCGCTGGCAGCGAGTGCGGGCGCGGCGGCGCTCGCCGCGTGCGGCGGCAGCACAACTGCGACGAATACCCCGAAGCCCGCCGCAACGACGGGCGCGGCAGCCACGAATCCCACCGTCGCTGCGACGGTCGCCGCTCCGACCGCAGCCGCCCCCGCGACGACGGGCGGCGCGACCGCCCCGGCCGCATCAGCGGTCGCCCTCGCGCCGCCGGGCAAGGGCAATCTCCTGCGGATGTCCCGCAATGCGGAGCCGGGCTTCCCCTTTATCGGCTGGTCCTCCGAAGACAACGCCAGCGAGTTCACGATGCTCAACATCTATGACGGTCTCGTGCGCCCCACGAAGGACGGGCAGGGCGTCGAACCGGCCCTCGCCACCAAATGGGAGACGAGTGCGGACGGCAAGACGTGGACCTTCACGCTGCGGGACGCGAAGTTCTCGGACGGCAAGGCGCTCGTCGCGGCGGATGTCAAGGCGTCCCTCGATAAGGCGCGGATGGGGCCGAAGACGCAGTGGAAGGATACCTACAAGGCGATCACGGACGTGCAGGCCGTGGACGACAAGACGGTGAAGATCATTCTCGCGCAGCCGCACCCGCCGCTGCTGGCGGAACTGGCGATGTGGGTCGCGCAAATTATGCCCGCCGATATGGCGAATGCCATTGACCAGGATGGCTACGACACCTACAAGACACGCGGCACGGGCGCCTATTCCCTCGATGGCTGGAAAAAGGGCGACGTGATGGTGCTCAAAAAGAACCCGTACTACTGGAAGGGCAACAACGGCCCGGATGAGGTCCACATCGAGTACATCCCGGACGACAACACCCGTGTCCTCAAGTTGCAGGGCGGCGAAACCGACGTGATTGACTTCGTGCCACTCAGCCAGATTCAGAGCCTCAACCAGGGAAGCACGAAGGCGCAGGCTTTCACGATCCAGACGTATTTCACTCTACCAATGAACATCACGATCAAGCCGCTCGATGACAAGAATGTCCGGCAGGCGCTCAACTACGCGCTCGATAAAGACGCGATTCTGAAGGCTGTCTTCTTCGGCCAGGCAAAGTTCCAGAATTCCCCGATCCCGCCTGGTACCTACTGGGATCAGGCTCTCAAGGGGTATCCGTTCGACCTCGACAAGGCGAAGCAACTGATGGCGGCATCCTCCGTCCCGAAGGGCTTCACCTTCGAGCAATCCATTGCCTCCGGCAACAGTGTCGCCCAGCAGATCGCGACGATCGCCAAGGATCAGTGGGCGAAGATCGGCGTGACCGTCAACATCATGCAGATCGAGTCGAGCGCCCTCACCGCCAAGCGCAAGGATGGCTCCGTGATGGCCTGGACCGGCGGTTGGACAAACGACATGAGCGACCCGACGGAGATCGCGAACCGGATTCTGCGCGGCGGCACGAGCACGCTCGGTGCGTACACGCGCTACAACAACCCAATGGTGAATAGCCTGATTGACAGCGCCGATCTGGAGCAGGACCCGAAGAAGCGTGAGACACTGTACGACCAGATACAGCAAATCTACCTCGACGACGCCCCGCAAGTCTTCATCGCATACCCGCCCGCGACCGCCGCCTGGCAGACTTCCGTCACGGGCTTCGGCCTCGACACCCTCTCGTTCTATCACTTCGAGGATGTCCGGGTGAGCAAGTAATACGGCTCTGACCCGAACCCTCGAAGCGCCGCGACCCTCCCCTGCCCGGCTCAGTCGGGCAGGGGAATAAAGAGGGAGATGCGTTCCGCCGTGCCGCGACCGCGCGTGAGGTGTCCCTTCCCTGTCAGGTCTTCGGCCAGCATGATCGTACCCGGCCCGATCTGGCGTATCTCGCCATCGCTCGCTTCCACTTCCGCCTCGCCGGAGAGTGTAATCACGAACTGGCGGCGCGGCGCGGGATGCCAGTCCAGCCACTGATCGGCGGGGCTGCGACGAAAAATGACGCCCGTCGCCGGATAGAGCGCGGAATACTCCGAGCCGCCGGGCTGCCCGTCCAGTGCGATAGCGACATCCTCGAAGTGGCTTTCGCCGTCCGGACCGGCGTAGATGCGAAAGTAGTTCATCGGTTCCTCCTTGTCGTGGCGGGCCTTCACATGGCTCGTGGGCAGTAGACGGGAGAGGATCGTCGGAAACAAGGACCCGCTGCCGAGTACCGCACGGAAGAAACGGATGAAGGGAGGTGTTATGCGTAGGGAGGAAGACCCAATTGCTGCAACATGCCCAACTGATCGGAACTTCCCCAGCGCTCAACCATTTTACCATCGGCAAACTTGCTGATTTGCATGCCACGCACCTGCATCCGCTTGCCGGTCGGCGCGAATCCCATAAACATGCCCTGCTGCGTCCCGCTCACCGTGTAGGCGAAGGCGACATTCTCCTCGTCGGCGACCATGTGTTCGACGCTGACCTTCAAATCAGGAAACGCGGTGCGTAATTCCGTAAAGAACTGCCGGAAACCCGCTGGGCCGGGACCTTGACCGGGGGCGGGATCGTGATCAACGGAGTTCGGGGCGACGACATCGTTGAAGATGTCGAAGGTGCCGCTATTTACGGCGTCGCCGAAACGCTGCTGTGCGGCGATGTTGCTTTCACGAGACATGCGTCCCTCCTGGTAAACGAGGTGCGAGCATGATTGCTTCGCGGGTAGGGAAGCAGCACATCCAATACCACCGCACATTCACGGGTAGATACTATCCAGCGGAGAAAATCGCGACGGGAGCGCGACGCCGCGCCGGGTGCGCGTATCATAGGATGCACGCGAGCGGTCTACCGAGCGGACTGACGGTGCGTATCGCGGACGGTGGAATGGCGCGGACACCACAGCGAGTCCCGTACTTTCTGAGCCGCTGATTCCCGGTGGTGGGTTTATGAACATTAGCGACTGAATCGGGTAATTGCTGGGTAGTGGCAGGCTTCCAGCCTGTAGATCATGCAGGCTGGAAGCCCACCACCAATTATTTCATCGGAGGGAGTGCTTCTCGTGGCGCGTGAACTGGCGGTTGGCTTCGACTTTGGCACCTCGAACTCGGCGATTGCGGTCGCCGAGCCGGGCGGGAGTGCGGCGCGGGTCGTTCCCCTCGATCGCACCCTGCCGCACTCGACGCACATCCCGACCGTCCTCTACCTCGAGCGCGATGGCACGGCACGGATCGGCTATGAAGCGATCGAGGCATTCGTGGCCTCGGAGGCGGGGCGGCGGATTGTCCGCCAACGGCAGGCAACGGGCCAGTACATAGACACCGATACCAGCGGCCTCGGCCCCCAGGCAGTCTGGGCCGATATAGATGTCAATCAACCGGGCCGCTTTTTCCAGTCGCTTAAATCCTTTCTCGCCGACCGCAGTTTTCGCGGCACGAATGTCTTCGGGCGCTATTACACGATGGAGGACCTGATCGCGACGATCATGCGCGCGATGCGCCTGCGCGCCGAGGAGGA
>JALYUS010000341.1 GCA_030853625.1 Chloroflexota bacterium | reverse complement strand
GCGGTCAGGCCGATCTCCATCGCCAGCCCAACGCCGACGCCGCGCGGCAGCGAAACCGGCACGCCAATCGGGCGACGCGTCGTGTCGTAGATCGGTAACACAAAGGCGAGCGGCCAGACGAGATGCGGGGCAATCTTCAGCAGCGTCGCGCGCTCGTGCAGCGCCTCCCGCACGAGCGCGACTTGCCCCTGCGGCAGGTAGCGGATGCCGCCATGCACGAGTTTCGTGGACCACCCGCTTGTGCCACTCGCGAAGTCCCTGCGCTCGATCAACGCGACGGACGCCCCGCGCGAGGCCGCCTCCAGCGCGACGCCCGCGCCCGTGATGCCGCCGCCGATCACGCAGACATCCACCCGCTCCGCCGCCATCCGCCGCAGATGTTCCGCCCGTGTCTCGCCCGAAAGCGCCTGCATGCAGTTCCCTTCATTCCGTCACGAATTCGCCTGCACCGATCATAGTGAGCAGCGATATCAGCCAACATTCGTGCGTGGCGTGTACCATTCTGTCAGTATGAGAGACCCTTACGTACGTTCCCACTCATTTCGGCTGATGCCCGCCTGTTTCAGGATATCAGACAGCAATTGTATGCTGATATCCTGCTGCTGATGTCCGTTGGGAATCTTGACACGACGTTCGTCCTTGACCATGAAATCATGATCTGAACCTTTACGAGGACGGATGGGGTCACTGAAGCCGAACTTTTTCATCCCTTCGATGAGATCGCGTCGTTTAATTGGGCCGTAGCGCATTAAGCGGCCACAAGCGCATTCACATCAATACCATCAACGATTGGTAGACGATGACGCAGTTGCAGCCCAAGCAGCAGCCAATCTTCCAGCACGCTCCGCAAGTCGCGCTCGGTTTCTTCCTGCGTCGCCTCATTCGCCCAGACTCCTTCAAAACCGGGGAGGTCAATGCTGCCGAAAGAGGTGCCGTCGTCATACTGTTTGTAGTGTGCGTGTCGCATCGCGGCCTGGATATACTCGGTCAGCATTATTGCCCTCCTATGGTCTCCTAAACGACGGAAATCGTCCTGATTGTACCATACGGATTCGACCGACCTTTCCCCGCCTCTCCCTCATGGTCGCACCGAAAATCGCCCGATACGTCGGGAAAAAATGGTATACTTTTATCGCGTGAGGCAACGCGTGGATTGCTACCGATATGGGGAAAATTGTTGGCCGACTCCGTTCTGCTCAACCTGCCAACCGCCAGCCTCGATCTCCTGCGGGGCGACCGCCGCACGCGCCTCATCACCTGGCTCGATCGCTGGGATCACCACGCAGTGCTGTTGGGATATGTTGATTGGTGGCTCGATGCGCAGCCGGAGAGCGTCACGTTGCGTGAGGTGCGGGCGCGGACGCTCGTCGCGCTTGGGCGGGCGGGCGAGGCGCTGATCATGCTCGACGCGCTGGACAGCGAGCGGCCCCGGACACAGACGCGCTGGCTGATTCGCCTGCACGCGCTCACGGCGGCGGGCGATCACGCCGCGCTACGTGCGCTCGCCCCCGAACCCGATGAAGAAACGGAAACCGCACTGGACGTTTCCGCCTGGCTTCGCTACGGCGATGTCTGCCGCGCTGCCGGGAAACCCGATGAGGCGGCAGATGCCTACGGGCGCGTCGCCGAACTCGCGCCCGAGAGTGCCGCGCCGCTGCGGCGACTGGCGGAACTGGCGCTCGAAACCGGCGATGCGTCCGCCGCGCGCGGGCAGATCGAGACGCTGCTCGTCCGCAATGCCGAACGCCGCCCGACCGTCGAGGAACTCCGCCTCCTGCGCGACGCCTGCCGCGATCTGGACGACGATGCGGCGGTCCGCTCTCTCGATGACCAGATCGCCCGCCGCGAAAGCGAAGAACGCACCACCCTCGAAGCCGAATTCGGCCCCGCAGACGATGAATCCGACGCACCCCTTCCTGCTTCCCCTCTCCTTTGCTCAGAAGCAAAGGAGAGCCGGGCGCCCTCTGGGCAGGTGGTGGGTGAGGTTCCTCGCCCCGCCGAACACCAACTCCCACCCGACGCCTACACGCTCCTCAACCAGGAGTTCGGCCTGCGCGATTTCCGCCCAAACCAGGTGCAGGTGATCGGCAACGTTCTCGCCGGGCAGAGCACGCTCGCCATCATGCCGACGGGCGCGGGCAAATCACTCACCTACCAACTGCCCGCGATGCTGCTCCCCCAAGCGACGCTCGTCGTTAGCCCGCTGATCGCGCTGATGAAGGATCAGATTGACGGCCTGCCGGATGCCTTGCGCAGGCGCGCCACGGCGATCAACAGCAGTATGACGATGACTGAGGTGCGCGAGCGGATGCGCGGCATCGCGGCGGGCGATTACAAACTCGTCTACATCGCGCCCGAACGGCTGCGGCAGCGCCCCTTTCTGCACGCCCTGAAGCGTGCCGGCGTCTCGCTCTTTGTCGTGGATGAGGCGCACTGCGTCAGCATGTGGGGCCTCAGTTTCCGGCCCGATTACCTCTTCATTCGCGCCGCGCTGGATGAGATCGGCGCGGTACCCGTCCTCGCTCTCACCGCGACCGCCTCGGCGGAGACGCAGGCGGAGATTCAGGAGCGGCTCGGCCCGATGGCGCAGGTGACGGCCTCCGTCTTCCGCCCGAACCTCCATTTTTCGGTGCGACGTGCCGGCAACCGGGAGGAGAAACTGGCGGCGGTCGTCGCTCTCTGCCGCGAGATCGCCGGACCGATCATCGTCTACGCCCGCTCCCGCGACGCCTGCGAGGAACTGGCCGGGCGGCTCCGGCGCGGCGGCGTCCGCGCGGAGCACTATCACGCGCAGGTGCCCGACCGCGCCGGGGTGCAGGAGCGATTTATGCGCGGCGAGACGCGCGTCCTCGTCGCCACCGTCGCCTTCGGGATGGGCGTGGACAAGGCGGATGTACGCGCGATCATCCACTATAACCTGCCGCAGAGCGTCGAGGCGTATTATCAGGAGGCGGGCCGCGCCGGGCGGGACGGGCAGCCCGCGCGCTGCATCCTCCTCTATGCCGCTGCCGACAAAGCGCAACTGAGCACCTGGCTGAAGCAGGAAGCGATCGGCAAAGACGATCTGCGCCAGTTATATCGGACGATGCGGACGATGGTCTCCGGCCGGTACGGGATCGTCTCGCTCGAAACGCTCCAACGCATGGCGGATCGCGCCGACGAGACGTTTGTGCGCGTCGGCGTCAGCATGCTCGAACGCGTCGGCCTGATCCGCCGCCACTTCGATCTGCCGCGCGGCGCGACGATCACGCTGCGGAGCGACAGCGATCCAGAGATGCGCTGGCTCGCGCAGGAGAGCGGCGTGCGCCTCGGACAGACCGCCGATGTCAACCTGATTGACCTCGCGGGCACGCTCGACATGGAGCCGTCCACCCTCGAATCGTCCCTGCTCGCATGGGCGGATGCCGATCTCCTGCGCTACACCGGCACGGGGCGCGATCCGCTGATCGAATTCCTCCCCGCCCCACCGAATGTCAGCGAGCGGATAGACACGCTACTCGCGGATTACCAATTGCGGCAGGATCAGCGCATCGAGGCGATGGCCGCCTACGCGAAGGGGGCGATCTGCCGCCACCGGGCCATCGCTACCCACTTCGGCCAGCGGATGGCCCGCTGCGGCACGGCCTGTGATGTTTGCGTGCCGGAGGAGCGACAGCGGGCCGTCGCGCCGTCCCGCGCGCCCCGTCCCGTCCCGATCCACGCCGATGACGACCGCCCGGACGCGCTGCGTATCCTGGTGGGTGTGGCCGCCCTTCCCTTCCCGATGGGTCGGCGCAAGGTGGCGCGCGTGCTGACCGGCGCATCGAGCAGCCCCTTCGGCGAGGAACGCTGCGCCGAGTTCGGCGCGCTCCAGCATCGGACGATCAAGGACCTCGAAGACGTGATCGAGCAGTTGATCGTGGACGGCTTGATTGGGCGGGAGGCGCAGGGCGAATTCCCGGTCCTCACACTCACCCCACGCGGTCGCCGGGCGATTGATGACCCTGATCTCCTACCGGAGTGGTCTCGCCAGGCGCCGGATGCGGCGGACGCAATGGACGAGGCGGACCCCGACGTGCTCGCCGAATTGAAGGCATGGCGCACGGATAAGGCGCGCGACGCCGGGCTGCCCGCCTACTGCATCCTCCCCAACGCAACGCTCGAAGCGCTCGCCGTCATGCGCCCAGCATCATCCGCTGCTCTTCGCCGCGTCAAAGGCATCGGCAACAAGACCGCCGATGCCTATGGCGAGGAATTATTGGCGCTTCTTGCATGACAGACTGGGAATCCGCAAGCCAGTGAGATCGCGGAGAAACGACCCGGCTAACCGTCCAATTGCTCCGTAAGGACTTCCGGGTGCTGCTCCACAATCTGTAAGAGCCGGAGAGCGGAGCCGCTCGGTCGGTTGACGCCCTGCTCCCACGCCTTCACCGTCTTGTCGCTGACGGAGAGCACATCGGCAAATTGGCGTTGCTTGAGGCCAAGCCGGATACGCAGTGCGTGGATCTGCTCCGGGGTATATGCGCGCGGCGGTGGCGGGATCACCACCGATCCTTGCTTCCGTATTCGCTTGCGGAGTTCTGGTGCATCCCGCCGCGCGATTGCCACGGCCTGTCGGGCAGATTCCACAAGGAGATCGCCAAAATTCTCCGGCGTTACTTCCAACATATCAGTCTCATTCTGAGCCATCGAATGCCTCCTCAATTTCTTGTATGGCCGCCCGTAAGGCCCTTCGCTGTGTATCAGTCAAGTCGGATTGCTGGTTCTTGGTGTAGACGAGTAGGAAGAAAATGGCACCATACACCTCAACGTATACATAGATAATTCGCGCGCCGCCGCTCTTACCGCGACCGGGGAGCGAGACACGTACCTTGCGCGCACCACCCGTTCCCTGTATTACATCACCTTTGCGTGGATTCACGCGAAGTTCAGCCATGACCGCATCTAACGCACCTTGCGGCATCACCTTCCTAGTGCAAGACCAGACAAGATTGTGTGTAAGGGTGTAGAATCGTTGGCATGAAACCACCGATCTTTGTCCGCCCTTTGACGGACGACGAACAGACCACCCTCACCGCCGGTCTGCGTTCCCACGACC
>JALYUS010000337.1 GCA_030853625.1 Chloroflexota bacterium | reverse complement strand
ATTGCCGAACAGGCCGCGCAGAAGCACACTCGCGACGATTGCGCCCCCGCACTGCGCCAGCAGATACGGCACGACGCGCGTCCACGGGAAATGGCGGGCGGCGGCGAAGGCGAGCGTCACGGCGGGGTTGAAGTGCGCCCCGGAAATATGCCCGACCGCACTGATCATCACAAAGATTATCAGGCCAAACGTCAGCCCAATGCCGACATGCGTCACCGCGCCATTGGTCGTCGTGTCAATCATCACCGCGCCGGTCCCGGCGAAGACGAGCGCGAACGTCCCGATGCCCTCCGCGAGCGCGGCCGACGCAATACGCCGTATCGCCGCGCGTTCCCGACGACGGTGGATGCGCTGACTGGTCGCGATCACGGCTCCTCACTTTCGTATTGATGACGATCACTTCGATCACTATCAATATAGTGCATGCGTGAAGACGCGTCAATGACGCAACGATGCTCGTGCGGTTGCGTCATTCCCAGCGGACGATGAGATCCTCCAGCGGCAGGCGCGGGCGGCGTCGCGGGTCTTTAGCGGCGTAGCCGAGCGGCAGGAGGGCATGCGGGACGAGCGCGGATGAGAGATTGAGGGCATCACGCACGGTGTCGGGGCAGAAGAGCGGCGCGCACATCCAGCCGCCGTCGAGGCCGAGGCGGTAGGCGGTCAGAAGCAGTGTTTGCGCCGCCGCGCCGAGACTCTGAATCGCCATCGTCGTCTCCGCCGCTTGCCGGTCGGGATCGGGGTACTGATCGAGGTCCGCCGTGTAGAGGCAGAGGAGGATCAGCGCCGGCGCGTCGCGAATGCGCGCGTGGGAGTGCGCGAGACGCTGCGCGACGACCGCCGGGGCTTCGTTGTCCATCGCCAGCGTCGCTTGCCAGGTATCGCCCATCGCGTCGGCGAGCCGCGCCTTGACCGCTGGACGGGTAATGACGGCGAAACGCCACGGCAGCCGCCCATGGGGGGAGGGCGCCCAGCGGGCCGCGTCGAGTACCCGCTCGATCAAGGCGCGCGGAACGGGATCGGGCCGGAAGGAACGGACGGAGCGACGCCCGCGCACGAGCGCGTCGAAGTCGAGATCGCGCGGTAGTGCCGCCCCGGCCTCGTCGGCATCCGGCGATGCTGCCCAGAAGTGCGCCGCTACGGGCTGAATCGCAATCACCGGCTGCGCCTCAATCGGCATCGCCGCATAGTGCGGATACTTTTCGCGGAGCAGCGCGATTGCCATCTCGTGTTCGCTCGTGCCCGGTGTGATGAGCGACGCCGTACCGCGCACGATCAGGTGCGTGAGATCGGCCCACGCCTCTGCATACTCATCTATGACGAGCGCGATTGCCGGGTTCGTACGGATATTGCGGACACGCCGGAGGGCGGTCGGCGCGACGCGCTTCGGCTTGCTGTCGAGCGCGCTATAGATTATTCGCCCATCAGTTGCATAGCAGATCGGGACGATAGCGGGTTGCCCGTCGCCATCCACCGTCGCCAGTCGGGCGACGCGATGCGCCATGAGATACCGCTGTGCATGCGCATCGAGAACGGGAGGGGACATGCGGCTGATTCTCCTTCGCTCGCTGTGAAAAGCCCACCCTCCGGCCCATTGTCGCAACGGAAGGAGAGGGAGCCGGGTGTTCGACTCCCGCCATGATACACTCAACGTCAGCACGCATGACGAATTAAACATATCCCTTTGTCTATGCATGCGATGAGCCGGAAGAGAAGGGGAAGTGGTCTGTGATTGACGATGCGGTAATCGCGGCGGCGCATGCCCTGCGCGCTGATCGCGTGCGGGGTGCGATGGAACTGGCAGAGCAGGCAGTTGTCGCTGCCGTGGACGTGCTTGCAGCGAATGACGAGCGCGATGTTCGGGTGGTGGCGCGGGCGCTCGCGACGGCCCGCCCGAGTATGGCCGCCATCGGCAATGCCGTCGCGCTGACGCTTGCTGCCGCCGTTGACGATCGTGCGGGCCGTGCCCAGTTGCGGGTGCAGGCCGAGCTCCTTCGCGAACAGTGGGCGGCGGATG
>JALYUS010000297.1 GCA_030853625.1 Chloroflexota bacterium | reverse complement strand
CCCCTTCCGCCACCGTCTCCGCGTCCTCCCATCGCATCCCCCCGCAGTGGTCGGCGGCGAAGTGCGCTGCCTCATGCACGAGCGTCTTGAGTGCCGGCAACCCCGTGAGGTCTTGGTGAATGGCGATCTCGCGGGCGCGGGGCAGGTAATAGCCGTTCGCCCGGCCCGTCTCCTTCTGCACGAGCGTCACGCCCTGCCCGTGCAGCCACTGTGTCAGTTCCTCGCGCACGATCTCCGCGACCGTCACATCACCGCTGAGCGCGCCGTGGATGGGCGGCAGGGCGAGCGGTTCCCCCTCGGTCTGGGCAACATCCCAGACGTGCCCGATACCCCAGCCCGTGACGATCTGCACGTCGTGCCCGCTCTCCTCCGCCGGTGTGACGCGGGCGCGATACGGGACGACGATGCGGATACCCCGCTCCCCTTTCCGCACCTGTCGCCCCAGCGTCTGCCAGGCGCGGTACCCGGCGACGCGCGTGGCGGCGCGATTCTGGGCATGGATGAGGGCAACGTTCTTCGGGCTGTACATGTGAAACCGGGCGAGCGCGGCGAGGTAGCGGGCGAATTCCTCGCCGTCGAGGATGGCGGCGATGCCCCGTTCGAGGGTGGCGAGTACCGCCTGCATCTTGTCGTCATGCTCGCCCGCATTAGCACCCCTTCCTGATGCAGCCGTAGGGCGGGGCGTTGGTGTCGGGTTCGGTGATCCAATGGTCGTCATCTTCTTACTCCTTCATGCAATCAGTCCCATCGCGCATATCGCGGAACTCGGTGAGGCTCACGTCCGGCAAGTGCAAGCGGTCGCGGGTCGCGCACTCGAAGCGGTATTCATCCCACAGATCACCGGGCAGTCGCCCGCCGGACGGAACCAGCGTGTGCCGCAGCGTTGCCGTCCATCCGCCTCGCCGTGCTGGGGGCGTGACTGAGGACATTTGTTCTGTTTCGGATGCTGCGTCAATAAGCGTAAGTGCGGTCTGGGTGTAGGGCATGGCACGCCCCCTGTTCCTTTGTGGCATGCGATGGGGTGAGGCGGGGACGGCGACACACCGCCCCCATGCGGGCGTTACGCCGCTGCAACCTCGCCGGGGAACGTGACGGAATGCACGCAGCGCATCCGATCAAGCCGGAAGGTCTGCGTCCGCTGCCGGAAGGTGCAATACGCCTTGCACGCGACGTAGTGCTCTTCCGTCAGCATCACGGCACTGGGGTAGAGGGTACGGGCGGTCTGCTCGTGCTTGGCGTCCTCATACAGCACCGTCACCGCGCCGCTCTCCATCAACGCCGTCACGACCGCTTGGATGGTGTCGCGGGTAGCGAGCACGCCGTCGCCATCCTGATGATTGTGCCATGAGTAGGTGACGCCATAGAAGGCGCGCACCGCATACTCGGCGGTCTGGGGGTCAGTGTCGGGGGTGATGACGCGGGGAATCTGGACGGTTGTCGGGACGGTGAAGGTGACGTACGCTGTGGATGCCATGGGGGTAACCTCCCTTTGGTCAGCCCCGGCGGTGGTGGTACACCGGCTGGGGCATTTTCGGTGTCGGCGGCGACTCCGCCTGACATCTACATAGTACCCTATTTAGATGATAATGTCAATCCCATTGTGCCGCAATCACCGCACGATTATGCTAGGGGCATGGGGAATGAGGAGTCGGACATGCTCACGGTCACGCAGGCAGCGGAACGCCTCGGCTTGCAGCGCGCTACGCTGCTACGCCAGATCACGCGGGGTAGTCTCCATGCGAAGCGGCTCGGCTCGATCTGGGTCATCTCCGTTGCCGAGGTGGAACGCTATCGCCACACCCATCAGGGGAAGTCGGGATTTGCCAGCCCCGATCACCCGCTGCACGGCAAGCGCGGCGGCGGGGGCCGACGCAAGAAAGACGACCCCTCCCCGCGCTGATCTCGCTCCCCCGGCTGATCGTCAGTCGTTATCGCGCAGGACACCGGCTTGGCAGAGGTGTCGCCGTAACCCGTTGAGACCACCGATCACCATCCGCCAGAAGTCTGCATCCATCACGACCGGCGTCCAATCATCCGGGTCTTCGAGGAACCAGAACGGCGTCTTGCCCGTTGCCCGCTCCCGCTTCCGGTGCTGGATCATCTCCGCACGGGTGCGATAGTAGGCGTGGCGCAAGTCCTCGCGCTCGCACTGCTCCAAGTCACGGTTGTTTGTCGTCCGGTCTCGCTCGTCCATCGCGTTCTCCTTTCTGCTCGCTGCATTTCCCGGCGTCCCCCGCCGCTACGATTGCGGGTGCAGGGCGGTCAAGGCCGCAGAGCGACGCGCAGCGGAGCGTGCCTTGAGGGCCATGCGACCCTCTCCTTCTGCGGCGGGGGTCGGCGGCGGGAATGCGTGCATCAGCAGTCGGTTGCCGTTTCCCGGGTCGTGGCCACATCCGTGCCGTTCATCGGGGGGTGCGTCGCCGGAGTTCCGCGTAATCGCGGTCGGAAAGCCAGGGGCGGAGCAACGGAATCGCCGCTGCGGGCACGGCGAAGTAGAGTCGCGTGTCGCCGATCGCCATCAGGACGTGCCCGCCGTCGTATGGGCCGTCCGTGATCCGCGAGAGTGGCATCACCGCGAGGT
>JALYUS010000296.1 GCA_030853625.1 Chloroflexota bacterium | reverse complement strand
TGACATGAAGGAGGTTCCACGATGGCTCAGGTCTCTTCGCTGCGGATCGAGGAAAATGATCTCGCCAACCTCGATGTCTTTGTGCGGGGTGGGCAGCACGAGATTTGGCAGCGGATGCGCGCTGAGGAGCCGATCCACTGGAATCCGGGCAACGACCGCTTCATCCCCTTCTGGTCCGTCACCAAATATGCGGACCTGATCGCCGTCTCCCGCGATACGGCGACCTATAGTTCCCAGCAGGGCATCTCGATGGCGGCCAATCCCGCCGACCCGGCGACGCTGGTTGGGGCGGGGAAGATGATGATTATCACCGACCCGCCGCGCCATGTCCGGCTCCGCCGCCTCGTCAACAAGGGCTTCACCCCGCGCGCGACCGCCCTGCTCGAACCGAGCGTACGAGCAATTACCAATACAATCATTGACGATGTCGCGCCGCGCGGGTCGTGTGACTTTGTGACCGATGTCGCGGCGCTGCTGCCCCTCGCAGTGATCTGCGAAATGATGGGTATCCCGCATGAAGACTGGCCGATGATGTTCGAATTGACCAATCAGGGCCTCGGCTCCGAAGACCCTGAGTACCAGACGGTGCCGGGGAGCGGGCCGGAGACGGCGGCACGGTCGCGGCGAGAGATGTTCGCCTACTTCGCACGACAGGCCGAGGAACGGCGGCGGGAGCGGCGGGATGATCTCGTCAGTGTCCTCGTCGGCTCCGAGGTGGACGGCGAATCGCTCTCCGAGGAGGAATTGCTCTTCTTCTGCCAACTGCTCATCCTCGCGGGCAATGAGACGACGCGCAACGCCATCTCCGGCGGGCTACTCGCCCTGTTCGAGCACCCGCAGGAGCGCGCCCGGCTGCAAAACGATCCCGCACTGCTGCCGACTGCCGTGGAGGAAATCCTGCGCTGGACTTCGCCCGTCGCACACATGATGCGCTACGTGACGCAGGACACGGTATTAGGCGGTCAGCCCCTGCGCGCCGGCGAGCGTGTGCTGCTCTGGTACCCTTCCGCGAATCGTGATGAAGAGGTCTTTCCGAACGCGAATACGTTCGATGTCGGGCGGACGCCGAACGAGCACATCGCCTTCGGTATCGGCGAGCACTTCTGCCTCGGCGCTTCCTTCGCACGCCTCGAATTGCGTGTGATGTTCGAGACGTTGCTCGCTCGCCTACCGGACATCGCGCCCGCCGGTCCGGTAGATCGCTTGCGCTCCGGCTTCATCGGCGGCATCAAGCACATGCCGGTGCAGTTCACGCCGCAGCCATCGAGCGTATACGAGATGGTTTGAACGACGCTTTTATGAGGGGGTAACGCGATGCAGTTCGGCTTGCAGATCAATCCCTACCTGAATGGCCCGACCGGCAATCCGTGGGATAGCGTCGCGCGCGTCGCGCGGGCAACCGACGCGAGCGCCTTCGACTCGCTCTGGGTCTATGACCACTTCCTGTATGAGGGCGGCTATCCCGGCCATCCGTATTCCGAGCCGGTGATGGAATGCTTCACGACACTTGGGGCAATTGCCGCCATCACAGAGCGCATCCGGCTCGGCCAACTCGTCCTCGGCGTGCCGTACCGCAACCCGGCGGCGATGGCGAAGATGGCGACGACGCTCGATTTAATTAGCCACGGTCGCTCAATCCTCGGGCTGGGGGCCGGATGGCACAAGCGGGAATATGAGGGCTACGGCTGGGGAGAATTTGAGCCTGCCCCGGTGCGGATGAAGCGGCTGGAGGAGGCGCTGCGCATCGTGCTGGCGATCTGGACCGAGCGCCCCGCGCACTTTGCGGGGGAGTATTATCGCCTCGACCAGGCAAACGAAAACCCATCACCAATTCAGCAGCCCCATCCGCCGATTATGGTCGGCGGCAGCGGCGAGAAGGTGACGCTACGGCTGGTCGCTCAGTACGCGCAGTTCTGCAACGTCTCGGGCAATCCCGAAACGGTCAGTCGCCTCTTTGCAAGCCTGCACGAGCATTGCGCGCGGCTTGGGCGGCCCGATGAGGAAATTACCCGCTCGATCTACACGACGGTCGTGATTGGCAAGGACGACGCCGAAGTCGCGGCCAAGCGCGAGCGACTGGCTCCGTTCATCCCCGATGGCGCGCTGATCGGCACGCCCGATCAACTGATCGAAATCTTCCGGGATTATGCCCGCGTCGGCTGCCAGTACGTCGTCTTCCGCACGCCGGACTGGGTAGATATCGAACCCGTCCAACGCTTTGCCGAGAGCGTCATCCCGGCTCTGGCCGACCTCTCGTAGTCCGACACGGCCATGTGCGACAGGAGGTCGGCGGAGGCTGTATGCCTGCTGGATTTCCGCCACGGCTCGCGCCGAGGAGGCAGGCCGGAAATCTGCCCAGACGGTGCCCGCTATCTCCGCATTTGGGCGATCTTTGCCGCCTATACGCCGCCCTGTTCGAGGTAACGCATCGCCGTCCGCACCATCATCTCGACGCCGACGGCGAGGCAGCGTTCGTCAATGTCAAAGCGCGGGTGGTGATGGCCCCAGACCTTGCCGCTCGCTTCATCGCGTGAGCCGACCCAGAAGAAGCACGATGGGACGAAGTGCGTGAACTCCGAGAAGTCCTCGCCACCCATCGTGCGCGGGCCACTCAGCACCTTGTCCGCACCAACGACTTCGGCGGCGACGGTGCGCACCAGTTCGGCCATCCGGGCTTCGTTGATCGTCGGCGGCACGACGCGACGCATCTCCACGTTCACTGTCGCGCGCATCCCTTCGGCAATTGACGTGACGAGCGCGGGAAGCCGCGCCGCCAGTTGATCGCCGACTTCCAGATCGAAATAACGCGTCGTGCCATTGAAGGTCGCCGTGTCCGCGATGATGTTTGCCGCCGTGCCGCCCGCGTGCAACGTCGCTACGGTGAGGACGGCGGGCGTAATCGGCGCGACTTCCCGGCTGACAAGCGTCTGGAGCGCGTTGACGCACGCGACCGCGACGATCAGCGCATCCACGGTCTCATCCGGCATCGCGGCGTGCCCGCCCTTGCCCTGAATCGTGACATTGAAGATATCGCCGCCCGCCATCATTGGTCCGGGGAAGACGGTGATCGTGCTGAGGGATACGTCCTGCATCACATGGAGGCCGATTGCCGCATCCACATGCGGATTTTCGAGTACACCCGCCGCGATCATCTTTTGCGCGCCGCCCCCACCCTCCTCGGCGGGTTGGAAACAGAAGACGATTATGCCCGCCAGTTCTTCGCGGTGTCGCATCAGGATGCGGGCGGCGGATAAGAGGATCGCCGTATGCGCATCGTGGCCGCAGGCGTGCATCGTCCCCGGCGTTTGGGAGCGATATTCGACGGCATTCTCCTCCTCGATCGGCAGCGCGTCCATGTCGGCCCGCAGAAGAATCGTCTTACCCGGTTTGCCGCCGCGCAGTACTGCCTTGACGCCCGTCACGCCGATGCCGGTCTCGATCTCCTCGAAGCCGATGGCGCGCAGCCGCTCGGCAACGATACCGCTCGTGCGCACTTCCTCCAGGCCCATTTCCGGATGCATGTGGAAATCGCGCCGCGTCGCGATCAGTTCCGGTTCCCACTCCACAATTTCATCCCGCACCGTCGTTGTCGTGGTCATATTTTCCGTCTCCATGCGCATCGTCGGTCGTCCAGCCGCGCGATCATAGCACCGTCCGACGGTTGCGCACCTCCCCGGCACGTAGGATCATGCACGGGCGAACGAATGGGAGCGCGCGGAAGGAGTGAGCAATGACGCATGGCACGACGGGGCGGCGGATGCGATTGGGCGTGATGCCCTCGCTGAAGGAAGATTCGCTCAATGGGGGCACGCCGAGATACAAGGAGATCGAGGCGATGGCGATGGCGGCGGAGGAAGCCACCTTCGACTCCTTCTGGCTCGCCGATCATGTGATGTTCCGCTCACCGGAGGGAGAGAATGTCGGCTGCTGGGAGGCGTTTACGTTTCTGAGCGCCCTCGCCGCCGTGACCTCGCGTATCGCGCTCGGCCCGCTCGTCGCCTGCACGTCATTTCGCAACCCTACCCTGCTGGCAAAGATGGCGGACAGCCTCGATGAGATTAGCGGCGGGCGGTTCATCCTCGGCCTCGGCAGCGGCTGGAATGAGCCGGAGTACACGATGTTCGGCTGGCCCTTCGATCACCGCGTCGGGCGGTTCGAGGAGGCAATGCAGATCATCGCGCCGCTCCTGCGCGACGGCCATGTGGACTTCCACGGCGACTATTATGATGCCACCGATGCCGTGCTCCGTCCGCGCGGCCCATCGCCGAAAGGACCGCCGCTGATGATTGGCGGCACGCGCCCGCGCATGCTGCGCCTCACCGCCCAATATGCCGACATCTACAATACCGACACCGTCTTCACGGCGGAGCGCGTGACCGAACTCTGGACGAATGTGAAAGAAGCGTGTGCGGCAGTCGGGCGCCATCCCGCGACGCTCGAACTGACCTCGTTCACGTCGGTGCGCGTCCTCCAGCCGGGTGAATCAGCGCAACCGGACGAGCAGGCAATCGTCGGCACGGCGGAAGAGGTCGCCGCCGCGCTCCGGCGCTTCGCGGACGCGGGCGTCACGCACCTGATCCTGCGCTTCGAGCACCTGGGCGTGGCGGGGATCGAACGTTTCGCGCCTGTGATGGAACTGCTGGATTGAAGGTGGTAGCGTAGGCTTCAGCCTGCGATCCAGCATGATAGGAGAAGGGGCCAAGGGTTATGTCGGTCGTGGTTTGTAACGGAAAGGAAACGGGAGGATCGGATGGCATTCAGGGAATGGGTCTTCGCGCGCTCCTGGCGACGAATGACCGGAGCAATCTATGGCAGACCAAGCGCGCGATAACGACGATGATGCATGGAACTGGTCGGAGCGAGCGGCGGCGTGGCAGCGCTGGCACCCGATTCTCACCGAGTGGTGGCAGAGTGTCACCGACCTGCTAATTGATTGGACGGAACCGGCGCCGGGGATGCGGGTGCTGGACATCGCGAGCGGCACCGGCGAACCGGCGCTCACGCTCGCTCCGCGCGTTGGGCCGAACGGCAGCATAACGGCGACGGACGTGATCCCGGAGATGGTCGCCATCGCGAAGGCGAACGCGGCGGAGCAGGGCTTCACGAATATGCGCTGCGCAGTGGCGGACGCGGGCGCGCTCCCCTTCGCGGATGCGTCGTTCGACCGCGTCACCTGTCGCTTCGGGGTGATGTATTTCCCGGATGTGCCGCGCGCGCTCCGCGAAGTGCGGCGCGTGCTCCGGCCCGGTGGCCGCGCCATCTTCGCCGTCTGGGGACCGTTGGAGCAGATTGACTACTTAACCAGCACACTCTCCGTGCTCCTGCGTGATCACCCATCCCCGCCTCCCGCGCCCGATCCCGACGCGCCGCACCCGCTCAAGTTCGCCCGTGCGGGCACACTCTCCACCGCCCTGCGCGCGGTGGGCTTCGTGGACGTTCGCGAGGAGACGCAGATCGTGCCACTTCCGTGGCCGGGAACGCCCGAAGAGTTCCTCGGCTACATCCGCAGCGACATGATTACGTTCGACACACTGCTGCACCAGATTCCTGCCGCACGGCGCGAGGCGGCGCTGGACGCGGTCTTTACGAGCATTCGTCAGTACGACGACGGTGAATGCGTCCAGTTCAACGCCGCCATCGTCGTTGCGTCCGCATTTTCCTAACCCCTGACTCCTCACCTCACAGGGAAGGAGAGCAATACGGAGATTCCTTCCGGTTCCTCCTCCCGGTGAGGGAGGGGGTTAGGGGGTAGGAAAACAGGCGCAATCGGTGGAGCAGCCGCCAGCCGCGTCGCCGCCACCGGTTCTGGCGCAGCACAGCCGCCCATAGCTCATCAATCAGAAGCCGTTCGGCATTCGTCACCCCAATCGTCTGGCGGAAGACTTCATCCGGCATGTCGCATCCCTCCCAGAGAGCATGCTGCTCGCACGCTCTCGATACTCGGTACTGAACCCTCTTGCACATCTGGCGATAGTCGGTATTCTATGGTGTACGTACAGATCGTACGATCATTATAGCAGGCCGTGGGAAGGTTTGAAGGGGGAAGCGGAATGCGGGAGCCGAATTCGGGAAAGGGGAACAGTATGCGAATCGGGAAAACACGCGCGCTACGCACGGCGCTCTATGGAATCGCGCTGGCTGCATTACTGATGGCGATCATCCTGCCGACGGTCGCGGCGAAGAGTACGGCGCAATTCCGCGTGCGATTCCTCAATGCCGTGCCGGATAGTACGGGGGTTGATGTCGTCATTGATTCGGTTCAGATCGCCAATAATGCGCCCTTCAAGACCCTCGGCGCCTATATCACTGCGACCGAGGGCAACTACGCACTGAGTGTCTACCCCACCGGTCGGCGGTCGCAGTCCGCCGCCTATGTCTACAAACGCGGCTTCGCGTTCAGCGCGCCGAAGGACTACACGATTATCGTCCTCGGCAGGCAGGCGGACAACTCTGTTGACGCCTCGATCGAGATTGACCACAATACCCTCGACGGCAGCAATAATGCGAGCGTTCGCTTCGGCAATTACCTTCCCGGTACGGGCACGCTGACGCTCGTGACCGATGGAACGAATACCGTGCTCGGCAACGCGCGATCCGGGCAGACGGACAACTACACGGCGATTGCCGCTGGCACGTATGCGCTGGCGCTGCACGATGGCAACGGCGGGGTCGTCACGAAGACCGATGCCGTCACGCTCGGCCCAAATACGACCGTCAGCGTCTTCGCGCTCGGCCTCGCTGGCGGCACACCGGCGCCCTCCTTGCTGATTAATACCGATAACGGCGCCGCGCCCGTGCAAGCGACCGCGACACCGGCGACGACACCGACCACGGCGCCCAGCCCATCCGTGCCCGCGCCACCGCCCGTTACACCGTCGCCCACCTCCGCCGCGAGCGCGGCGCTACGGCAGGCATTCCAGCCCGTCCCGTCCATCACAAACACTGACACAAAAGTCTTCTATGCCGCGACGGGACACACGTTGGGCGGCGTCTTCAAGACATACTGGGATAGCCATGGCGGATTGGCGCAGTTTGGCTACCCGATCACCGAGGAATACCAGGAAGTCTCGCTGACCGATGGCAAGACCTACACGACGCAGTACTTCGAGCGCGCCCGCTTCGAGCAGCACCCGGAGAACAAAGGTACGCCCTACGAGGTCTTGCAAGGTCTCCTCGGCCGCGAGATGTTTAAACTGCTTGGCGTCGGATAACGGTTATCCCTCACTCCCAACGAAGTGGCCCCTGCGGGGACAGGGGCCGGGGAAGGAATAATCGGAATCAGAATCGGGAACGGCGATCAGGAGTTGAAGAGCGGCAACGCCTGGTAGGGGCCGCCGGGCAGCACATCGGTCGGGTCGAAGCCGAGCCAGTTCTGGAGCATCGCCGCGTAGACCTGCCGGAAGTCCTGCTGCACCTTCAGGTTGCCATTGTCGAGGTCGGTCAGGCTCGGCGTGTCGCCGTAGATGCCGCCCTTGACGCTGCCACCCATCACAAAGAGCGGCGCGGCGCTGCCGTGATCGGTGCCATGCGAGGCGTTCTCGGTCGGGCGGCGGCCGAACTCGGAGAAGGTCATCAAGGCGACGTTATCCGCGTGGCCGTGTGCCGTGAGGTCTTGCCAGAACGCGCCCAGTCCGTCGCCGAGGTAGCCCATCAGCCGGTCATGCGTCTCGCGCTCGTTGGAGTGGGTGTCGAATCCGCCTGTCGCGAGGTAAAGTACCCGCGCGCCGACGCCACCATGAATCATCTGCGCGACGGTCTGCAAGCCCGCACCGAGTTGCGTCTTCGGATAGTTCACTGCCGGTGTATAGCCGGCTGCAACCTTCGCGACTCCCGCCATCGCGTCCTGCGCGATGCCGTGGCTCGCGGTGATCAGTTTCGCGTATGTGCTGTCCGACGACGTGACGCTGTTCATGTAATCATAGATCGCCGAGACCGCGCCGGGATCAATCTTGCCAACTGGCTTGTAGACGAAGTCCTTCAGCGAGCCGCCGAGGGCGATGTCCGTCGGCTGCATACCGACCAGCGCGCGGGGTGTTGTTACGCCGAGTGAGGCGGCGACGAGGGAGGGGTGATTCGAGAGATGATCGAGCGCGTGGCCGATCCAGCCCAGGGTGCCGACGGCGGTCTGATCGTCCGCCGTCATCCAGATGTCGGTCGAGCGGAAGTGCGAGAAGTTCGGGTGCGGGTACTCGACGCCCTG
>JALYUS010000198.1 GCA_030853625.1 Chloroflexota bacterium | reverse complement strand
TCGGCATCGCCAGTGCCCGCCAATCCGAACGATCCCGCTGCGGGCATCACCGAGGTCGGTACGGCGGACGCGCGGACACTCAACCCGATCCTGATTGCCGATCCGACCTCGCTCGCGCTCTCGCGGCTCTTCTTCAGTGGCCTCGTAACGATCAATCCGAAGGATGGCACGGCGACGCCCGATCTTGCCGAGGCATGGACGGTTTCGGATGATGGCCTGACCTATACCTTCACCCTGCGCCCAAAGGTGCAGTGGAGCGACAATCAGGCGCTCACGGCGGACGATATCACGTACTCTTACAACCTCTACCTGAATCGCGACGCGAACTCGCCGCGCTACAACACCGTCTATGCGATCGTCGAGAGTGTGACGACGATTGACGACCGGACGGTGCGCTTCAAACTGCGATTGCCGACGGCCAGTTTCCTCACCGATGTCGCGACCTTCGGCATCGTGCCGCAGCATAGCCTCGTCAATACCCAACCGGCGGACCTCGCCACGAGCGATTTCGGCACGACGAGCAATATCGTCGGTACCGGGCCGTTCCGCATGGTCCGCTGGTTGCGCTCGGAACGGATCGAGGCGGATGCCAACCCCAATTATCAACTCGGCCCGGTTGCCGCCCCGCACTATACCTACATCGTCCTGCCGACCGATGACGCCGTGCGCGACGCGCTGGCGACCGGTAAGGCGGACTTCGGTGTCGTTTCGCCCGCTGTGCAGAAGGGCCTCGCGAACACGCCGGGCGTCAAACTGACGACGTACGACACCTACGATATGACCTATGTCGGTCTGCAACTCGATGCCGCCAAGCCCGCAAGCAAGTTCTTCGGTGATGTCAATGTCCGCAAAGCGCTGATGCTCGCCCTCGACCGCAACGCGATGCTCCAGAGCGCGCGGGACGGCGTCGGCATCGTCGCGGACGGCGTGCAACCGCCGCCTTCGTGGGCATATGCGCCGGTGGACCCGCACTACCGGCAAAACGTTGATGAGGCGAAGCGGCTGCTCGACGCGGCGGGTTGGAAGGTGGGCGCTGATGGCGTCCGGGCGAAGTATGATCAGCCCTTCTCCTTCACGCTCGCCACGAACTCCAGCGATCCGATCCGCGAAACCTATGCCGGGCTGCTGCGCGATGCATGGGCGAACATCGGCGTTAATGTCACAATCGTCTCGGAGAAGTGGTCAATGTTCGTTGATCGCGTGACGCGGACACACGATTTCGACGCCTTCGTCGCCAGTTTCGCCGGTAATGTGGACCCGGATCTCTCGACGCTCTTCTCGATTGACGCGGCGAAGACGGGTCTCAACGCCGGGCGCTACTTTAATACCGACGTGGACAACATGCTCAGGCAGGCGCGCGGCATCTACAAACCGGAGCAGCAAACCGCGCGCAAGGACCTCTACACGAAGATTCAGCAGCAGATCATGACCGATCTGCCGATCCTCCCGCTCGACTTCTCGAAGAACACCGTCGCCGTGCGGGCTCGCGTGACGGGCTTCGACGCTTCCGCCAACGATCTCGGCCTCCGCTTCCGCGCCCTCGCGTATACGTGGAATGTCGGGTAGTACTGAGTACTGAGAGCCGTGACCGACTGCGAAGGAGCAAACAATGCTTGATGACGGCGAAAACTCAGTCCTCAGTCCTCAGTCCTCGATCCTTCGTATCGGTGATGCGGCCCTCACACGCCTGGAGGCGGTGAACGCGGCGCGTGAGAAAGCGCTGGCGGACACGCGACAGATCGTGCGACTGAGTGCGAATGCGATCCGCGCCGTGCATCGGGGCGAATTTGTCGAGGCGGATACCCTGCTCGGACGGGCGCATGCGTTGCATGCCGATCTGGGGGCATACCGGGCCGATTTCCCCGCTGTCTACTGGGCGGGCTACGTGCAGGACGCGCAGAAGGAGTATGCCGAGGCGCGTATCGTCCGCGCGTTGATCGGCGAGACGGCGATCCCTTCTCCCGCCGACCTTGACATTGATGCGCCGGTCTACCTCAATGGGTTGGGAGAGGCGGCGGGCGAACTGCGGCGACACCTCCTCGATGTGCTCCGTGCGGGCAATGTCGCGGCGGCGGAAACGACACTGACCATCATGGACGAGATTTTCGGCCTGCTCGTCACGGTGGATTACCCCGACGCCGTCACGCATGGCCTTCGTCGCACGACCGACCTCGTCCGTGGCGTCCTCGAACGCTCGCGCGGCGATCTCACCCTCACCGCCCAGCAAATGCGCCTCGAAGCCGCCCTCAGAAGCAGGACTGCGGAGTGATTGCGGCGGGGATCAACCTGACCCCCAACCCCCTTCACGCCGAGGAACGGAAGGGCTGGGGGGTAGGTTCCCCATATGCATCTGTTACTCCTCTGTCGCCATCGCTTCCAACCGGAACCAGTAAAAGGCGTGGGGGCCGAGGGTGAAGAAGTAGGGGCGGTCGGTGATCGCGGGGAAGTGCGTTTCGCCGATCAGTTCCACGGGCTGCGTGCCGATGAAGCGGCTCAAGTCCACCTCCGCGCACTGCACGAAGCGGGAGAGGTTGAGGACGATCAGGAGCGTTTGTCCCTCGTACTGCCGGATGTAGGTCAGCACCTTCGGGTTGCCGCCGCCGAGGAATTCGAGCGAGCCGCGCCCGAACGCCGGGTACTTCTTCCGCACGCGAATCAGCCGTTTGATCCAGTTCAGCAGCGAGGTCGGCGTCCGCTCCTGCGCCTCGACATTGATGGATTGGAAGCCGTAGACCGGGTCCATGATCGCCGGGCTGTAGAGGCGGGCGGGATCGGCGCGCGAGAAGCCGCCGTTGCGGTCGCTCGACCACTGCATCGGCGTGCGGACACCGTTTCGGTCGCCGAGGTAGTAGTTGTCCCCCATGCCGATCTCGTCGCCGTAGTAGAGGATCGGGCTGCCGGGCATTGAAAGGAGGATGCTATTGAGGAGTTCGATCTGGCGGCGACCATTTTCGGCGAGTGGCGCGAGGCGGCGGCGGATACCGATGTTGATCTTCATCCGCGGGTCCTTCGCGTACTCGTAGTACATGTAGTCCCGCTCGGCGTCCGTCACCATTTCGAGCGTCAGTTCATCGTGATTGCGCAGGAACATGCCCCACTGGCAGAGTTCGGGGATGTCCGGCGTCTGCTCCATGATTTCGACGATCGGCATCCGCTCCTCACGCCGGATCGCCATAAAGATGCGCGGCATGAGGGGAAAATGGAAGGCCATGTGAAACTCATCGCCATTGCCGAAATAGGCAATGACATCGGCGGGCCACTGATTCGCCTCCGCGAGGAGGATTTTGCCGGGGTAATGTTCGTCCACAGAGCGACGCACCTGCTTCAGGTAGGCGTGCGTCTCCGGCAGGTTCTCGCAGTTCGTCCCGTCGCGCTCGTAGAGATAGGGGACGGCGTCGCAGCGGAAGCCGTCGAGGCCGAAATCGAGCCAGTAGGCGATTACATCGAGCATCGCTTGCTGGACGGCGGGATTCTCG